>NZ_NCJB01000482.1:0-1339 GCF_002282275.1 Polynucleobacter sp. 39-46-10
TCCGTTTCAAGTCCAACCGTATTGGCTATATTGATCTGACCATTATTAATTGGTAGGTAGGCAACCGCACACTCCAACACCGTATCACTTGTTTTTTTACGGATTGGATTCATAGAATCCAATAGCGTGACCACGAAATCACCAGCATCATTTAAAAAGTTTGTTCCCATGCGCGCTTGATTAATGCTCAACTGAATCTTGCCACTTGAATTAGCTGCCAGCTGATGAAGGCTATTTCCTGATGCTGTTATATCAAATGCTAACTTCATATCACCACCACTGACCTTGGAGCTCGGATCAAGTCTGGCTAATAAATTCTCTAGTGTGAAATCTTTTGTCACACCTTTTGCCATCAGCATGGGATTTGTAGTATTGGTCTTTGAGAGATTCATCTGCAAATTGGCAGTGCCCTTACCCATCTGAAAGCTTATATTTGGGATATCAATTGAACTGCCATCTAAATGCAAAGTAGCCTGGAGATTCTCGATTGGCTTACGCTTTGGCAAACCCAACTCCGCAATGTCCACGACAATTTTCCCTTTGGCCCGAGGTATTGAGTCAAAAGGAATGGTTTCATCACTAAATACGTATCTGGACTGTGGCTTTTGGGCTTGGCGCGTCGCTGGGGCTGGCTGAGTGCCACCCACAGTTTGAGGAGCCGGATTAGTCGCTACATCCAGCGTGGGCCAGTCAAATGACTTTGAGCTTACGGCCAAATTGATCGAGGGCATGGCTTTCGGAGGTTTGATGATCTCGCCTTTAATCAATAAAGGTTTGCCATTCATATTGAGAGCCAGGTCCAGCGGGAACTTTGTTAATCCAACATCCCATTGCTTGAATAACCCAGAAAGAGAACCTGTTTTTCCACTCAGCTCAATAGCCTGCCCTTGAGCCTGCATACCGAGAGAGATGGCTGTTTTATCGCCGCCCTCCGCCAATGACAGGCGTTTAATTTGATAAGTGGAGATTGGATTAGCGGCATCTTGATACTGAATTTGAGCATTCACAATAGAAATACTATCCATGTAGATCAAATTGTTACTAACCGTAGAAGCGTCCGTATTGCCATTACTAGAAATGGAAGCAGGAGTAGCAGTAGATATGTCTGCACTCATATCCCAATTTGCTTTACCAGATGAATTTCTTTGAAGTAGCAGCTCTAAACCAGAAAGTTTCACGCTACCAATCTCAATTCGCTTACTGAGTAGCGGTAGAGCTTTAACATCCAACTCAATATGCTGGAGAGTGAGCATTTCAGGATTTGATGCCCAAGAGGCATTACTCAAACTGAAGCGTTCTGCAGAAACAGAAATTCCTGGAAAAAAACTCAATTTCACAG
>NZ_NCJB01000093.1:0-8917 GCF_002282275.1 Polynucleobacter sp. 39-46-10
AGTTGGAGCTTGATTCTTCGGCGTTTGAGCCGGGGTTTGGTGCATTTGTTGGCATAGTGAGAAAATTATAGGGTGCAAGAGCCTATAAACCAACAAAAAAACCCAAAGCAAGCCCTGTGACTGTGCCTGCTTCCAACACCTCACGCAAGCTAGAAATTCGCTTTCCGGAGGAGTTGCCGGTATCGGGTCAACGTCAAATCATCAAGGATGCCTTGAGCTCTCACCAGGTTGTCATTGTCTGTGGTGAGACTGGTTCAGGCAAAACAACCCAATTACCCAAAATCTGTCTAGACCTCGGTAGGGGCACCATTAACGGTGGCCGCCTGATTGGGCATACCCAGCCTCGCCGTATTGCTGCAACAGCCACTGCGAAGCGCATAGCCCAGGAGCTGGGCACTCCAATTGGTCAAGACGTAGGCTATCAAGTACGTTTTGCCGATAAAACTAGTCAAGGCGCCTCCATTAAGTTAATGACGGATGGTATTTTGTTGGCAGAAACCCAGCGTGATCCTCAGCTTCGTGCCTATGACACCCTCATCATTGATGAAGCCCATGAGCGTAGCCTCAATATTGATTTTCTGCTGGGCTATCTTCGCCAGTTACTTCCTAAGCGCCCGGACCTTAAGCTGATCATCACATCGGCCACGATTGACGCTAAGCGTTTTTCCGATCACTTCTCTTTGAATGGCAAGTCTGCACCGGTGATTGAGGTTAGCGGACGACTCTTCCCGGTAGAGCAGCGGTATGAACCTTTAGAGCCTGACGCCAAGCCAGATGGGAAAATGGAATCCAAAGAGGCTAAGGAAATTCCGGATGCAGTCGCAGAGGCGATTGCCAATGTATGGCGAGAAGGTGCCTCAGGCGCTGGCGATGTCCTGGTCTTTTTGCCCGGAGAGCGAGAGATTCGGGATTGTGCTGAAGTCCTTAGAAAAGACCATGTTTTGCAACAACGCTTTCATCCGGAAATTCTGAGTCTTTTTGCTCGGCAATCAGTTGCAGAGCAAGAGCGCGTGTTTAGTCCTGGCAATGGTCGACGCATCATTTTGACAACGAACGTTGCCGAGACCTCATTAACAGTTCCCAATATTCGTTATGTGGTCGATAGTGGCTTGGCCCGTGTAAAGCGTTATTCCTATCGCAATAAAGTAGAGCAGCTCCAAATTGAGCCAATATCTCAGGCAGCTGCCAATCAAAGGGCTGGTCGTTGCGGCCGCGTATCGGACGGTATTTGTATTCGTCTTTATAGCGAGCAAGATTATTTGAGTCGTCCTAAATTTACCGACCCAGAAATTCTGCGCAGCTCACTAGCGGCGGTGTTACTTCGCATGAGTTCTTTGCATTTACCGCGAATTCAAGAGTTCCCATTTATTGATAAGCCTCTAGGTCGTGCGATTGCTGATGGTGTGCAGTTATTAGATGAGTTGGGGGCTATTGTCTATGACGAAAGCGCTAGGGATGTAGACAGGGACATCAATAACAGTTTCAAACTAACCCCTACGGGTAAGCAATTAGCAGATCTTCCCCTGGATCCTCGAATTGGCCGCATGCTCTTAGCAGCTAAAGAGCAAAATGCCTTACGCCAAGTCACCATCATTGCCTCAGCTCTGGCTACTCAAGATCCTCGTGATCGACCCATGGATCAAGCTGCCGCCGCCGATCAGGCACATTTGCAGTTTGCAGATGAACGTTCTGAATTCTTGAGCTTTGTCAAACTTTGGGATTGGCATCAGGATGCACTGAAGCACAAGCACAGCAATCGTCAATTAGAGAATCTGTGCCGTAGTAAGTTTTTATCTCCGAGACGTTTGCGTGAATGGCGTGATGTTCATGGTCAACTCCACACGATGTTGGGTGAAAAAGGTTGGAAAGAAAATCCTTCGCCAGCTACTTATGAGCAAGTTCACCTATCTTTGTTAACAGGCCTTCTAGGTTATGTAGCCAAAAAAGAAGAGGACGAAAAATCTCAAGAGCGTGGCAGTAAGACTGGTAGCTATATTGGTGCGCGTGGTATTCGCCCCTTTATTTGGCCAGGCTCCTCCATTGGTAAAAAAGCGGGAGCTTGGATTTTGGCTGGCGAGCTTCAAGAAACCAATCGCATGTATGCGCGCACGATTGCCAAGATTGAGCCTCAGTGGGTTGAGAAGGTTGCCTCCCACCGCCTGATTAAATCTTTAAGTGAGCCTTTTTGGGATAGTCGTCAAGGTGAAGTAATGGCCTTTGAGCGCGGTACTTTGTATGGCCTACCTATTTATCACGGCCGTCGAGTTCGATATGAGCCATATAACCCTGAAGACGCTCGTTCAATATTCATTACATATGCCTTAGTCCAGGAGGAGCTCTTTGGACGCATGGATACCCCAGCATTGATGCGAGAGACTGAGGCCGATGCTAAAAAAAAATATTCTGGAAGTTTTGAATTCTTCTGGCACAACCGCAGATTGATAAAAGAGATCGAGGCCCTCGAGCACCGCTCAAGACGTCCTGATGTTTTAGTGGATGACGATCTCTTATTTGCTTTTTATGATTCACGTATTCCCAAAGATGTCCTCAGCAGAGAGGGCATGAATGCCTGGCTGAAGAAGGCATCTAGAGATGAGGGCGCCAAACAGGAGACGCCAGATGTTCTCTTACGTTTAGCTAAGGCGGATTTAATGCGCCATGAAGCCGCCGGCATTACAGTGGATCGCTACCCTAAAAAGATGATTGTTGGCGGTACAGAGTTGAGTTTGACTTACCACTTTGAGCCTGGCAGCCCTAAAGATGGCGTCACTCTCGTTGTTCCCTTGACCCTACTAAATCAGGTTGACGGTCGTCGTTGTGAATGGCTAGTTCCGGGCATGTGTGAGGAAAAAATCCATCTGCTAATGAAATCACTTCCCCAAAAGTTACGTCGTCACTGCGTGCCGCTACCAGAGTATGCAAAATCATTTTTAGAGCGCATGCTTTCAGAAAAACAGTTTGGAGTCGGTATCTTTTTAGATAGTCTAATTACGGATATCCGTAAAGAGCGTGGTTTAGAAATCAAGCGCACAGACTTCAGGCCAGAATCTTTGCCCTTGCATTCCTCAATGAATTTTCGCCTAGTGGATGAGCATGGGCGCCAGCTTGAGTTGGAGCGGAACTTATCTCGATTGCGGGCCGAATATGGAGAGACAGCCCGAACTGCATTTCAGGCGATTGCCCAGCAAGCAGTTCAAGAGGAACTTGGTGCTGATGCGCCCGCAAGTTCGCTAAATATTGGCGCGAAAACAAGTCAAAGTTCCAATCCTTCGGCGATAAAAAATGTAGAGCAGGGTAGTTATCGCAACTGGGAATTTGGTGAACTGCCTGAAACACTTGAAATCCAAAAAGGCAATCGCACTCTATTCGGCTATCCCGCATTGGTAGATCGTACCGAGTCATGTGATCTTGAAGTGTTCGATGATTTGCTGGAGGCTCGGAAATATCATTGGCAAGGTCTTCGTAGACTATTTGCCTTATCGAACAAAGACACACTCAAGGCGCTGCAAAAACAACTACCTGGTATTCGGGAGCTTGGTTTACTGTTTATCAATGTGGGTTCGGTAGATGGATTGATTGAACAAACTCTGAATCTTGCCCTAGAGCGGGCATTTATGAATGATCCATTGCCGGTCAATGCGGAGCAATTTGCTGAGCGCTTGCAAGCAGGTAAGCCAAGATTGTCGTTAATTGCACAAGAAATTGCAAAGCATGCCTTAGCCGCTTTACAGGCTTACGCAGATTTGCAAAAGAAGTTGACTCAAGCTAAGGTTGCCTCAGCTGCTGCACATACAGACATTCAAACGCAAGTACAGGGTTTAATTTTCCCGAAATTTGTATCAGATACGCCATATGGGCAGTTGGTGCATTTCCCTCGCTATCTCAAGGCAATTGCAATGCGAATTGATAAGTTACGAGCCAACCCTGGTCGCGATGCTCAGTGCCAAAAAGATTGGGAGTCTGTTGCTAGGCCATGGCAAAAGTTAGTTCAAGGGAGTCGTGGATCCGCGAACTATGCCATGGCGGAGGATCAGGCTTTGACTGATTTCCGTTGGCAGTTGGAGGAGTTGAGAGTGGCTTTATATGCACAAGAATTAAAGACCCCCACGCCAATGTCCCTAAAACGCCTAGAAAAGGTCCTGTCTAGCTTGCGTTAAGTCAATTGATTGTCGTGAGTCAGCCTACGGCAGAGCATCTATTGCTTACAATGTCAGCTATGTACAAAAATATCAATAAAGCCAACTTTGTCACTATTTCAGCTCTCATAGTTTTGGCTTTCTCCGGCTTCCAGAATGCCGTTTTTGCTCAAATTGCTACAGCTTCTGACGCTAAGGCTGAGCCCAAGTTAGCGGTTGTATTGAACTCAGGTGAAGCAACTGTCAGCTTAATTGATATGCCAAGTCGTAAGGTGATTAAGACGGTGCCAGTTGGCAAAGAGCCGCACCACTTGATGATGACTCCCGATCAAAAGACGCTACTCATAGCTAACGCTGCGGGCAATGATGTGGTGCTGATGAATCCCACTACTGGTGAATTAATTGGCAAGATTCCTGACATCATCGATCCATACCAAATTGGCTATTCACCAAACCATAAGTGGTTTGTTTCAAATGGCAATCGTTTGGACAGGGTGGATGTTTATTACGCCCAAGGTGCAGACCTCAAGTTGGCAAAGTCCATCAAATTGGGTAAAACACCAAGTCACGTTGCATTCACTGCAGATAGCAAGATCGCATTCATCACGCTGCAAGATTCCAATGAATTGGCTGCGATTGATTTAGACACACAGACTGTTATTTGGAAAATGATAACGGGTAAAGTGCCCGCTGGCGTTTGGATGACCCCTGGGGACCAATACCTCTTGGTTGGTATTACGGGTGAAGACAATGTTCAAGTCATCGACTGGAAAAATCGTAAAGAAGTGAAGCGAATCTTTACCGGGAAGGGCGCTCACAACTTCCGTCCATTAGGTGATAAAAAGCATGTGTTCGTCAGTAATCGTATTGCTTCAACTATCAGTATGATTAATATGCAGACCCTGGAAAAGACGGGGGATATTACTGGCTTACCGGCGGGTCCAGACGATATGGAAATTACACCTGATGGAAAAACGATGTGGGTTACTTTCCGCTTTTCCAAAAAAGCGGGGGTAATTGATATTCCCTCGATGAAGTTAGTCACCGTGATTCCGGTTGGTAAATCACCACACGGCGTTTTCTTTACCCCACGTTCTGGTTGGGAGTAATTTAATTCGATGTATTTGAATGGCACTCTTGCTCGACTAACAGCGCTAATTCTTTTGGCAACATGCTCTTCGCTTGGATTTTCTCAAGAGAGTCACTGTAAAAAAACCGTATACCTCACCTTTGATACCGGCAACATGTCTGTTGCGCAAATTGTTGCTGACATACTGAATCGTCAAAACATTAAAGCTACTTTTTTCCTGGCGAATGAAAAAACTAGTCGTGGTGATTTTGCTTTAGATGATTCATGGCAATCCTATTGGCAGGATCGTCTTCGTGAAGGCCACCATTTTGGTAGTCACACTTATGACCATCTGTACTTTGTCAAAGATGGCCCCGATGGAGAGATCTTTGCAAAGCCGCAATTTGGGCCAAAGGCTGGGGTTGCAACTCTATATAACGAAGCTAGCTACTGCCGAGAAATTCGAAAGGTGGATGAGCGCTTTAAAGCATTAACGGGTTCTGGGATCCAGAAAATTTGGCGTGCTCCCGGTGGAAAAACATCACCACGTTCGATTCGAATGGGAAGTCAGTGCGGTTATCACCATATTGGCTGGAATCCCGCCGGATTTTTGGGTGATGAGCTCAGCTCGCAAACCCATTCCAATAAGTTGCTTTTGGATAAGGCAAGTAGCCAGCTTCAGGACGGTGACATCACCATGGCTCATTTGGGTATTTGGTCGCGCAAGGACCCCTGGGCTCCGGCAGTTTTAGAGCAACTGATTATTAATCTAAAGAGTCGCGGCTTTTGCTTTGCAACCCTGCCAAAACAAGATAAATAAGTCACAATTGAGGATATGGATTCCAATCCTTTTATAGCCACGATTGCCTCGGCCTACGCCAGCACTCAAGAATTTTTGTTTGTGCACGTGGCCGGGCCGATTTTGTATCAATTCGACCTCATGTCCATGGCGGAAGATGTGTTTGACGGCATTGATTGGTTTTTATTTGGCTGTATTCAGATCATGCTCATTGCGGTCATTCTGCGCACTTGGGAACGACTTTCGCCCGCTGAGACTCAAGAACGTTTTGCCAATAGCTCTAAGGCAGATGTTTTTTACACCTTGTTTCATCGTCTGGGCATTTTTCACGGCTTGATTTTTCTTGCCTTGTCAGGTTTTTTCTTTCAAATTGATTCCGTCCTTCATGACTTTCGTTTCGGCAGACTGAATGTGGAATCATGGTGGCCCCCAGTGACTTCGATTCCTTTGATAAGTTTCTGCATCTACTTCATATTGCTTGATTTTGTGGAGTACTTGTATCACCGCGCTTCACATACATTCAATTGGTGGTGGCAGTTGCATGCCTTGCATCACAGTCAAACCGTGATGACTGCTTGGTCGGATGATCGCAACCATATTCTGGATAGCATCCTGCATGCGGTAGTTTTTGCTTTCTTTGCACTGTTGTTTGGTGTATCCCCAAGTCAATTTATTTTGCTAGCAGTCTTGAGTCAATTTATTCAGAGTTGGCAACATGCCAATCTTAAAATTCATCTTGGCGCATTCAAGTATCTCTTGGTTTCTCCGATGTACCACCGCATGCATCATGCGGTAGGGTATGGCCATGAAGCCAATGGTAAGCCAGGTGTTTTGGGTGGTTGTAATTTTGGCGTCTTATTTCCATGGTGGGACATGATGTTCAATACTGCAATTTTTCCAAAGGACGTGCATCCCACCGGTGTGAGAGATTTGGCTATTTCGCCCAATATATTGCAACAGCAGTGGCAGGGTTTGATGCATTCAGTGCGTGAAATTTTTCCCAGAGCAAAATAAAACCAGCAGTTCATTTGGCGGTATTGGAAATCTATGGATAGCATGCAGCAAGTATTCAAGTCTTTCGGCTTGGCTTTGGTTGGAACAATGCATCCGAGAATGCTGTGGTTGAGCCTGCGCCCATTCTTGATCGTATCGATTTTATGGGGCGGCTTAATTTGGTTGACTTGGACGCCGGCCCTGGAAATGCTCAGCATTTTTTTAACAACATCTATCTTTACGAGTTGGATTCAGGATGGTCTGATTTGGGCTGGTTTTGAAAATGCCCGAGCCTGGATTGCGCCACTCTTTTTTGTAATGCTCTTGATCCCGTTGATCTCGATCAGTCTGTTGGTATTCATCGCCTTTACAACCGTGCCAACTATCGTTAGCGTGGTATCACGTCAGCACGCCTACAAAGATCTTGAGCGAAAGAAGGGAGGTGGTTTGTTTGGTAGTTTTGTATACACCATCTGGTCTGCTTTGATCTGTTTGGCTTTAGTGATGCTAACTTTACCGGTATGGTGGATTCCGCCACTAGTTGCAGTCTTACCGCCATTGCTTTGGGGTTGGCTGACGATGCGATTGATGTCTTATGATGTGCTCGCGCAACATGCTACTGCAGAGGAACGTGATACCTTGTTGCACCAGCATCGCTGGCCTCTCTTGGCAATGGGAATTGTTTCGGGAATGCTCGGCGCTGTACCCACTTTTTTCTGGGCAACATCAGCATTGGCTTTGGTGTTGTTCCCCATTGTGAGTTTTGTTGCTCTGTGGATTTACTCTTTAATCTTTGTATTTGCTGCGCTGTGGTTCGCGCACTATTTACTTGAGGCATTAAAAGAGATGCGCAGAAACGAGTTAGATCAATCTTTAAATATAGAAGCACGTGTAATTGATATGGAGCTACCGTACCATGGTTGAGGCGTCAAAACAGGTCAGCATTGATGTGCCTGAGGTCAAAGCCCGTCGCTTTGGATTGATTGTGATTGGCGATGAAATTCTGTCGGGTCGCCGTCAAGATAAGCACTTGAGCAAATTGATTGAGCTCTTGAATGAGCGTGGCTTGAGTCTGTCTTGGGCCAAATATGTTGCAGATGATCCTGATCAAATTACAGCCACCTTAAAAGATAGTTTTGCTAGTGGCGATGTGGTTTTCAGTACTGGCGGCATTGGCGCCACTCCTGACGATCACACACGACATTGCGCTGCCTTGGCTCTTGGCACTAAAACTGAGTTACATCCGACTGCGCAAGAATTAATTGCTGGGCGCATTCAGACGATGGCTGAAGGGGATCTTGCTAAAGCCGATTTAAGTACTCCTGAAAACCAACATCGTTTCAAAATGGGCGAGTTCCCGATTGGTAGCGACATCATTCCCAATCCCTATAACCAGATCCCTGGCTTTTCTATTCGAGAGCATTACTTTGTCCCAGGTTTTCCAGTCATGGCCGCTCCGATGATGGCCTGGTGTCTTGATAACTATTATCAAAACTTATTTCATCGCGAAAACTCGGCTGAGCAGAGTTTTATTGTTCCCAAAGGAATTGAATCAACCCTAACTCCGTTAATGGAGCGTATTGAGTCGGATTTCCCTGGGGTAAAGGTATTTAGCCTCCCATCTGTTGGTGATCCCTCCAGGGGCGGTGTTTATGCTGAACGTCATATTGAGCTGGGCATTAAAGGTAATGCAAATCTGCTGGAAAGTGCTTGGTTTGCTTTACGAACCGGCACTGAGGCTTTGGGTTATGTGATTCACGATATTTCAAAATCTAAGTAGGCACTACTTTGGTGCAAATATAGTATTTTTTAGGGTTTTGAGAGGAATTTCAGCACTTAATTAGTGCAATAATAACTGTTCCCGTTTGTTTGCTTCAGTAAATTAGATACATCCCAAGGGCATATTTGATGCCTGGAATA
>NZ_NCJB01000483.1:0-1337 GCF_002282275.1 Polynucleobacter sp. 39-46-10
AAAACCATAATTACTTACAGCGTTCGAAGAAATTGCTCATCTTCTTTACTTAGCAACCCATTTGCTCTTGCTGATTTAATTAAATCAGGTCTAAGCTTGAACGTCAGCTCTAAAGACTTCTGCCGACGCCAATCCGCTATTTTAGCGTGATGTCCGCCCAAAAGCACGTCTGGGACAGATAAATTTTCATATATTTCAGGGCGGGTGTAGTGCGGATAGTCCAAAAGGCCATTAATAAAGCTATCTTGGATGGCAGATTCCCCATCCCCTAAGGCCCCTGGAATGAGGCGAATAACCGCATCCATCATCGTCATGGCGGGTAATTCACCACCAGAAACCACAAAATCACCCATTGAGAGCTGTAAATCAACATTCCGATCAATAAAGCGCTGGTCAACAGCCTCATATCGACCACAAATAAAGGTTAAATTACCGTAATTGAGGATATCTGTCGCTATCTCCTGAGAAAAGACCTCCCCTTGCGGTGCCAAGAGGCAAATTGGCCCAGAAGTAATATTTTGAGCTTGATGAACTGCTTTAACAGCAGATATCGTGTCTTCCAATGGTTTTGCCATCATCACCATGCCAGGACCACCACCATAGGCACGATCATCCACAGTCTTACGTGGATCGGAACAATAATCCCGAGGATTCCAGAGATTGACCTTAGCGAGACCTTGCTCACAGGCGCGACCAGTGATACCCCACTGCGTTAATGCAGAGAACATTTCAGGAAATAAGGTGACTACATCAAAGCGCATATTGGAAATGAAAGATCAGTTGCTTTTTTAGCTTAGAGCCTACTACCAGTCAGGCTGCCAATCTAGAGTAATAAGTCTATTGGCTATGTCCACGTTTTGCACTGCTTCTTTTACGAAAGGCACTAACTGTTTTACTGTCTTAGTTTCTGGATCGCCAAGAGCAATGATTCCGTGGGCGCCATTATCATTCACGTCAATCACCTCACCCAGACTCTCGCCTTCGAGATTAATTGCTTTACAACCAATCAGATCGACCCAGTAATAACTATCGCTGCCTGCTTTTGGAAATACTTCGCGTGCAACTAAGATGCGAGCACCTTTTAAAGCCTCGGCCTGATCACGATCGGTGATGCCATCTAAAGCGATCACTACGGTACCGCTATGCATCTTGGCCTGCTTCACCTTGTAAAGCTCTAATGAAGCCTGCTCATGAGACGCAGCAACACCCGCACTCCGACGAGGAATGAGAGATAACCAAAGTTCTTTGCTAGATAAGAGTGCTACGGGATCAGAGGAATGAGGGCGAACCTTAATCTGACCCTGTAAGCCTTGAGCGTCCTGAACTGCACCGAGCTC
>NZ_NCJB01000484.1:0-1337 GCF_002282275.1 Polynucleobacter sp. 39-46-10
GAAAGCTCTTGAGAGGCTCGTTGATTTAACTGAGCAATTTCCTGAGCACTAGTGAGCGCTGCCTGTCCAACCGCTTGTGCTGCCTTCATGCCTTTGGTCTGACTTGCCATTGCGCCTAAATCAAATGGATTCTTGCTCATTTATGACCCCTTATTTAATCGGTGATGATTTAATCTACTCCCGAATTACCAGTATGGAGATAGAGAAATACCACTAGAGGGGTGGTGGGAATGCAAAAGAGCGCCCTGGGGCGCCCTTTTTAATAACTTAGCTTTATTTAGCGTACAACGATATTTGCTCCCTGACGCAATTCCGATAAGAACTCAAATTGCTTCTTCTGCATTAAACCTTTACGAATAGCTGCTTTAGCCTGCTCAAAAGTTGGCGGCTTGCTAGATTTTTTATCTTCTAATTTAATTAAATACCAGCCTTGTGGCATCTGAATTGGCGCAGGCGAAACCTGACCTTTAGAGAGCGTTACGAGAACACTGGCAATTTGCGGTAAGGTCTGGCCTGCTTGCACCCAGCCGACAGCCCCACCCTGCACTTTGTTGGGGGCCAGTGAAACACTCTTCGCCACTTGATTGAATGACTCACCTTTTTTAATTCTAGCTAGGGCAGCTTGTGCATCAGCCTCAGTAGCAACAGCAATATCACTGACCTTATATTCAATAATCATGCCTTGAGAGCCTAGTGAGGCAATCTCTCGGTTGTACTCCGCCTGCACATCAGCATCAGTTACTGGATTTTTTGAAATATAAGTAGACAACTCTAAATCCGCTAAATAATTTTGGCGAATGAGGGCCAGCTGACTATTAGCTCTATCGGAATTTGCAAGGCCGTCTTTTTCAGCCTGCTGAGAAAGAAGAGAAATCTCAATCATCTTCCCTAACACTGCCTTACGAAGTTCTGGAGAATCCTTTTGAACTTGAGATAAGGAAGCTTGGATCCCTTGCTCAACAGCATCATTTGAAATGATCACCCCGTTAACGGAGGCAGCGGCATTAATCGGCAATGCGTCTTGAGAACAGGCGACAGAAGCAAAACCTAATGCCATTACAGCACTAATAAAAAAACGGATGGAGTACGGTTTCATAAAGAACTCTTTTCTAAAATATTGAAGCAATCTTAACAGCTAGGATTGACTAGAAGGTAAAGGTAGCGGGGATTGGCTCAAACGGAGCGGCTGACTCGGCCCCCTGTGCTTCTGCCTGCTCTTCGCCATCTGGATTTTTAATATAGCGAGAATCAAATGGCACACTCGGCTTCTGATTGACCGGTGGCCTCTCCAGATACACTGGGCCAGCAGGAGTCTCCATCGGTGCTATGGCTTGATT
>NZ_NCJB01000485.1:0-1337 GCF_002282275.1 Polynucleobacter sp. 39-46-10
GGAACTTGGAACGAACTTTCTTTTGTTAAGAATAAAAACTGGTCTTGAGTCACTTCAGTATCCAGTGGCGCACCCATTTCCTTCCAGTTGGGGAAAAGTTCTGTGAGGGCTCTGGGATCCATAACGGCGCCCGACAGAATATGAGCACCGATTTCTGAGCCTTTTTCCAAAATACAAACGCTAATCTCTTTGCCAGCTTCATTTGCCAATTGTTTGGCTTTAATGGCTGCAGATAAACCAGCTGGGCCACCTCCCACAATGACTAGGTCATAGTCCATCGATTCTCTAGGTCCGAACTGTTCGAGCAATTCCTGGGCGTTCATTTCACTCTCCGACATCTCTTAAAAATAGGCTACTGAGTGCATTTTCAGCAATTTTTAGCAATTCCACCATTTTTATGGCTTCCTTGAACCCTTCTAGTTTAGTTCTAAGCGGTAAAACCCAGCTAGGTGCCAACTGGCTTCGAGCTTGGATTCCCAAAGCGTTATGATTACTTTTTTTACCTTTTTGGCAATATTAGGACGAATGTATGAATAAAACTTACCCATCAGCAGTAGATGCCTTGCGGGATATCTTGAAGGATGGTCAGAAGCTCGCTGTTGGCGGTTTTGGTCTTTGCGGCATCCCTGAGGCTTTAATTCAAGCGGTAAAGGATCTTGGCGCGCAAAATCTGACGGCAATTGCTAATAATGCTGGTGTGGATGGCTTTGGCTTGGGTTTGCTATTGAACTCAAGGCAAGTAAAGAGGATGGTTGCATCCTATGTGGGTGAAAACAAAGAGTTCGAGCGTCAGTTTTTAGCTGGTGAGCTCGAGCTGGAATTTACTCCACAAGGTACTTTGGCAGAAAAGCTGCGTGCAGGTGGTTGTGGTATCCCCGCTTTCTATACCAAAACTGGTGTTGGTACTTTGGTCGCTGAAGGTAAAGAAGAAAAAGAATTCGATGGCGAGAAATACATCATGGAGCGCGCAATTGTTTCTGATATTTCTCTTGTCAAAGCATGGAAGGCGGATAAGTCAGGTAACTTGATTTATCGCTACACCGCACGTAACTTCAATCCAGTAGTGGCAATGGCTGGCAAGATTACGGTTGCTGAGGTGGAAGAGATCGTGGAGAACGGGGAGTTGGATCCAGATCAGATTCATACACCAGGCATCTACGTGCATCGCTTGGTGCTGAACACTACGCCCGAGAAGCGTATTGAGCAACGCACTTTATCTGCAGCTTAATACTCATCGCAGCAATATAAAAACAGTACAGAATATTTAGGAAGATTGATATGCCTTGGAATAGAGATGAAATGGCAGCACGTGCTGCTAAAGAGTTAAAGGATGGTTA
>NZ_NCJB01000486.1:0-1333 GCF_002282275.1 Polynucleobacter sp. 39-46-10
GACTTTGAAGTGCCGAGCTTTTCCAAGACCAATGAGCTTGTTCCTACAATTGATCCCACCTATCAATTAGATTCCGATACAACTATCTCCCTTCTGGCAGGATTTCGCTTTAATCGGCGGGTTTTACTGCAGGGCATGCATGGCACTGGTAAGTCCACCCACATTGAGCAAGTGGCCGCACGCCTTAACTGGCCATGTCTTCGCATTAATCTGGATGGGCAAATTACCCGCATGGACCTTTTAGGCAAAGACGTCATCACAATTAAGGATGGGCAGCAAGTAACTGACTTCCAGTTAGGCCTCATTCCATGGGCGCTCCAAAGGCCTGTTGCTCTTGTATTAGATGAATATGATGCCGGCAAGCCAGATGTCATGTTTGTCATCCAGAGAATGCTAGAGCGCGAGGGTAGATTAACCCTGCTTGATCAAAATCGAGTGATAGAGCCTCACCCCTATTTCCGAATTTTTGCGACCAGCAATACCGTTGGCCTGGGTAACTGGAACAATATCTATCATGGAACACAACTGCTAAATCAAGGGCAGATGGATCGATGGGATGTGGTAGCCGCGCTGAATTACCTAGATCCCCAGGCTGAAGAGCGGATTGTTAAAGCAAAAGTGTCGCATTTAAATTTGCCAGAGAATGCACCTCTTGCCTCACAAATGATTGCCCTGGCTAACCTCACGCGTAAGGGATTTGCTGCGGGGGATTTATCTACATTGATGTCAACCAGAACTGTCATTACCTGGGCTGAGAATTGGGCAATCTTTGGCGATCTCGAATTTGCATTTCGATTATCGTTTTTAAATAAATGCGAATTAGAGGAAAAGCGCCTCATCGCGGAATACTATCAGCGATGTTTTGATCGCGAGCTACCAATGTCGATGCCCTCTTCAAATTAATTAAGGAGCATCAGACCTTGCAGTCGTTTTCATCAGAGGACATGTTGCTTCAAGAGCGCTACGGAGCAATCGTACGCTCTATCTCTGGTAATGCCCGCATCAATATGCGTGATTGGAATTTTTTTGAGGGTGATGAGTTTGTTGGACAACTAGCGCCCCATCTTAATCCAACTCTTTTTTTTGAGCCTTGGGCCGATCACCGTGGCATGCTTGATGGCCTAGGTTTACGCCTTGCATACTCTGATCCAGCCCTACACCGAAGCTCTCAGCCAAACGATTTAATGGGCTCCTTAGTATTTGAGGTGCTCGAACAAATCCGCGTTGAAAGTATTTGCCCTACCAGCATGAGTGGCACCAAGAAGAATATTCAAAACCACTTTATTGCTTGGCTCAATGAGTTCATGGCAAAAGGAGGTACTGAGGGAAGCAT
>NZ_NCJB01000487.1:0-1332 GCF_002282275.1 Polynucleobacter sp. 39-46-10
AGTGCTCCCATACCCCTTATGCAACTGTTGTGGCATATTCTAAAAATAATTTGATAACAGTAAAAGGCGGTGAGGGTACGGGGGACATATGTGGTGGAACGCACCTACATTCGATGGGGGGCAGGGAAGAGGCCGCTACAAAAGCAGTTATTCAGTGGATTAAAACTGGTCAAGTTCAATCCACTGTTGGCGAATAGCTTATCTAGGGCCCCAAGTATTCTCGCCTCCCTTTTACTAAGGGGCTATTTGAACTTAGTAAATTCCTGCAAATCTAATTGCTTCTAGGTTTTAGCGCATTTTTCTCTAATTGATAGGCGGCTCATTGCGCGCGAGAGGGTAGATGCACTTGAATAACCTGTATGACGTGCCGCCTGCTTTAAACCTATGCCATCGACAATGAGTCTATGAGCTAAATTCAGCCGAATTCTTTCTATGTATTTGCCGGGCGTTATTTGCATCAATTTCTTAAATTGATGGGCATACGATGTACGCGACATACCTGCTTCTAGAGCAAGGGCATCTAGAGACCAGTTCTTGGATGCGTCCTCATGGATAGCAACAAGGGTTTTGGCAATTCTTGGATTGGCTAAAGCGCTAAATAGGCCAGTAGTTTTTTGTGGCCGAGCAACCAAATGCCTGAGCAAGCCAATCAGCAAAATATCTCCAGCCCGATTAATTAATAAAGGCTGTCCACATCTGGTGGCTGCCATTTCACTTGAAATTAAACGCACAATTTGAGTGAGTGAAGCGTCTGCATTTTCTAAGTTAATTAAAAGCTGTTCTGAAAACTCCGATAAAAACATGGGTGCCAATGGCCCATCTAGTTCAACCTCAAAGCTCATCCACTTCTTTGCATGCGGTGGCAAAACCATATCATCAAGGGCCGGGCATACGAGTAGCACCATATTCTCTAAAGAAGAGCCTAGTTTTTGTGGATTTATATCAACCAGGATATGCAAGCCAAATCCGACAGGCTGATCATTAAGTGACACTCGCGGGGCAAGCCCTTGCAGAAGGGCGGACAGTCGATCTAGATTGGGAGTGGGCATATTTGTACTAAAAGCAAATAAATATGGACACATTGTTGCATTTAATCAGCAATAATCAAAATTCATAACTTTTAAGAAGAGGTTTTCTGTGCTGATACCCCGTCAAACCACTCCTGCATTAAGCGTACCCACCTTGAATCATGGCACTTTTGATGTGGCCAATGATGCCGCTGAGAATTTCACATTAATAGTGTTTTATCGTGGTTTGCATTGCCCTATATGTATGAAGTATTTATTAGAGCTAGGACGCTTAGTCCCTGAGTTTGAAAAGCGTGGCGTTAAA
>NZ_NCJB01000488.1:0-1324 GCF_002282275.1 Polynucleobacter sp. 39-46-10
TGATTCAGCGCTGGCACTAGGTATACCCTGCGACGTGAGTAACGTCCTCAAATCCATTGAAGATGTTTGCGCAAACTGTATCAATGATGCTGACTATCGATTGCGAGTAGATTTGAACTCTGCTGGTAATCCCAGTTGCCAAGCCACCAAGATCCTCAGCTAATTTCCAGGCTTGGTCATAGATATTTCGACTGTTGACTTTATGTCTTAATAAGATGTTGCCTGAGTGAAGGGTGGCTTTACTGGGATCGGGAAGAATGTCACTCGCCCAAAAGATCTTTACTGGACCTTGTAGAGACTGAATTGGGGTGGCTTGGCAGCTTAGATTACCAACAGAGTTCAAATCTACTCGCAATCGATAGTCAGCATCATTACTACAGTTAGCGCAAACATCCTCAATGGATTTGAGGATGTTGCTTACATTGCAAGGTATAACTAGTGCCAGCGCTGAATCAGCCAGACGCTTCAAGTGGAGTTGTAAATGTTGGGGTTTGCCTTGGTGAACTAAGATAGTTTCAAATAATCCTATTTCGCTTGGCATCTTACTCAGGAAGGCTGCCTTAATTTCACATTCTTCCCACTCTTGTTTGGCTTCCGAATCAATCGTAATGCCGGCGCCGATACCCAAAGTAAAAGGTGAGGCTAAGGTCTTTGGGTTCCGATCAATTTCCAGTGTGCGAATGGGGACGCTAAATGCAAAGTCACCATCAGGATCTATCCAACCAAGAGCCCCGCAATAGTAGCCGCGATCTTGACACTCTAATTCTTGGATGATCTCCATACTGCGTTTCTTGGGTGCACCTGTAACGGAGCCACAAGGAAAGGCTGCGTTCATGATATCCCGTAATTCAATGCCAGGTTTAACCTGAGCCTGAACCGTTGATGTCATTTGCAATACATCACCGTACCTGGCAACTTCAAAAAGTTGAGGAACACTGACTGTTCCCGGCAAGGCAAGACGACTTAGATCGTTGCGCAGTAAATCGACGATCATGACATTCTCTGCCTGATTTTTGGCATCTGCTGACAAGTGCTCCGCTGAATCACTCAATGCACTTGCAGTGCCTTTCATAGGCATAGCCTTCAGAGTGTTGCCTTGTTTTTGAATAAATAATTCGGGAGACTGGGAAAGAACATAGTTTGAGTCACTTTTAATAAATGCCCCAAATCTTCCCGGCTGGCGATTTCTTAATCGTGCATACAGTGCGAGAGGGTCACCATAGGCCTCCCCCGTAATTCTAAAGGTGTGATTAATTTGATACGCATCACCACTACGAATGTATTCTTGAATCGCCTCAATATCAGACTTGAACTTCTCTTCATT
>NZ_NCJB01000489.1:0-1323 GCF_002282275.1 Polynucleobacter sp. 39-46-10
CTGACTTCATCAATTGGGCAAAAAATAATGGCGTTCCAGTAGGTCCGGGTCGCGGATCTGGTGCCGGCTCTTTGGTTGCTTACTCGCTCGGTATTACGGATCTTGATCCACTGCGTTACAACCTCCTCTTTGAGCGCTTCTTAAATCCTGAGCGGGTATCGATGCCCGACTTCGATATTGATTTCTGCCAGCATGGGCGCGATCGCGTTATTCAGTACGTAAAAGATAAGTACGGCAAAGATGCGGTCAGTCAAATTGCGACCTTTGGAACGATGGCTGCCAGAGCGGCGATTCGTGATGTGGGTCGCGTGCTGGAGCAAGGTTATAACTTCGTTGATGGTATTGCTAAGTTGATCCCGAATAAGCCAGGTCAGTACATGACTATCGAAATGGCCAAGAAGGAAGAGAAGCAATTAGGCGAGCGCGAAAAGAATGAAGATGAGGTGCGCCAGCTTTTATCTCTTGCACAGCAGCTTGAAGGCATGACCCGCAACGTCGGTATGCATGCGGGTGGCGTATTGATTGCCCCCGGTCGTTTAACCGATTTTTGCCCGCTTTATACCCAAGAGGCAAAAGACTCTAAAGATCAAGAGAGCGGCTCCGTTATTAGTCAGTTTGATAAGGATGATGTAGAAGCTATCGGTCTAGTGAAGTTCGACTTCTTGGGTTTAACGACGTTGACTATTTTGGCCGCTGCTGAGAAGTGGATTAAGACGCTGCATGCTGATCGTAAAGATTGGAATATTGGTGAAATTCCACTTGATGATGAAAAGGCCTTTGAAGTTTTAAAGAATGCCAATACAGTCGCCGTCTTCCAGCTAGAAAGTCGCGGCATGCAAGGCATGCTTCGTGAAGCCAAGCCTGACCGCTTTGAAGACATTATTGCGCTTGTAGCACTCTATCGCCCAGGTCCAATGGATTTGATTCCGGACTTTATTGAACGTAAGCATGGGCGTCAGAAAGTAGAGTATCCGGATCCACGTATTGAGCCCGTTCTACAAGAAACCTACGGCATCATGGTCTATCAAGAGCAGGTGATGCAGATGGCCCAGATGATTGGTGGCTACTCATTGGGTGGCGCAGATATGTTGCGTCGTGCGATGGGCAAGAAGAAGCCTGAAGAGATGGCGCAGCATCGCAAGATCTTTAGTGATGGTGCAAAAGCCGGCGGTATTACTGAAGGCAAGGCCAATGAGATTTATGACTTGATGGAGCGCTTTGCGGGCTATGGATTTAATAAATCGCATGCTGCCGCTTATGCACTCTTGGCATATCAAACTGCCTGGCTTAAGGCTTACTACCCTGCTGAATTTATGGCAGCCA
>NZ_NCJB01000094.1:0-8771 GCF_002282275.1 Polynucleobacter sp. 39-46-10
TGATCCAGGCGATCGCAGTGTTGTGACAGTGGAGATGAAAAATAACTTTATGCAGGCAGCTAATGGCATCTTGCGTGTGAAGGCCGATACTGTTCGTCGAACTGCCACAATGGCTTTTTGTGAGGCAAAGCTCTATAACGATCAGGGCGAGATCTGCTGTATGGCAACAGGAACGTTTCAGTTTCTAAAAAGACTCGCCACTAAAGATGCAAATGGCGAACGAGTCATCAATGAGGATTCGCGTCAGCAGAAATAACTCCGCCTTGATCGGAAGGCTATACCGATAGGTTTGATCCGGGGGCAGAGCTGAGCTCTCCAGTGACAACATCATGGCCTACAGTGCCATTGGCATCAAAACGTCTTTCCACCATTTCGAACTGACCATCATTGCGAACGCGCAAAATGGTACTAGAACGCGTTCCGTAAGATGGTGTCTTGATAAATGCTGCTGATAGGGCTCTTTCCCAATCTGGGTTCACACCAGTACTGGGCAACTCCTGTGGACTAGCTTCATGGGTATCGGCCAATACGCGTAAGTAGTGATCTGCATTCTTCAGTTGGCCACTATCCATTGCCAATGTTTGGGCAAATGCTGCAACTCGATGGTTCACTTTGGGCCATGGTGTGTCGAGCATGGCATTCGATAGACCATAGACACCAGGGCTAAGAGCTTGCTCAGGAAACACTTTTCTTGGGCGAATATTTTGCCCCATCATCAGGCGATTGCTTACCCAATGCATCTCAGCATTCTCAGGATCACTGAGATCTGCCATGAGTAGATTAAAGCCGTTGTATTGATCAAATCGCTTTGCGTTTTCTTGAACATAAGCATGTGGCTTATGCTGACCTGTCAGGTAGCGAAGGCTGAGCTCCCCGCGTGTTCTGGCATCTGGATTTTTTTCACTAGGTGCCCTGACATTAGTTAGCGCAGCAAAGCGACCTGTTTTAGTAAAGCCCAGCCAAGTTCCTGGGCTACCCAATACATCAGCTCGATCTTTTCCAGCTAAAACATGAGGATGTTCTTCCCACCAACCCAGGGGGTCAGTGTCACGCTCATAAAACTCATCTCGATTTGCCGCTACTACCAAAGGGTAGTCTGGATGTGATTTCCAGGCAAAGAGAATTAAGCACATATGGGATAAGCGGGGCTAATAATGAAATTAAATTTCTAATAAAGGATAGGGTAGTGTGCCTATTTTTAACACAGGGCCGGTAGGCATGCCTAGATGGATTTCCCCAGTCTCAAGAGCATCTAGCTTGCATTCAATCTGAAAATCCATTTGATCTGCATTTTCTGGCTTAGTCGCCGCAAGTACCACCATACCGCATGGCTGAGTGGAATCGCTTTCGTGAAATAGCTCTACACCTGGTTTAGCAAAATCCAGCGCAGATGCACTTAAATTGCTACTGGCAAGTTGTAACCTACGCTTAACTGCACCACGGTATTGGCTTCTAGCAACAATCTCTTGCCCAGGGTAACAACCTTTTTTAAAATCAACGCCTGCTACAGATTCAAAATTGACCATTTGCGGGACAAATTGCTCTTGGGTTGCTAAGACAATCCGAGGGATACCACTTAATACCTCGAGGCGATCCCATTGCGCTAGAGCATCAACCTCGATGATC
Source organism: Polynucleobacter sp. 39-46-10 (assembly GCF_002282275.1). Classification (NCBI taxonomy): domain Bacteria; kingdom Pseudomonadati; phylum Pseudomonadota; class Betaproteobacteria; order Burkholderiales; family Burkholderiaceae; genus Polynucleobacter; species Polynucleobacter sp. 39-46-10. The sequence goes on from NZ_NCJB01000094.1 coordinate 1,627, forward strand.
GATTCGCTGGATTCAGATTTTCTTTTGGCAATGAGTAAGCGCTCAAATGTGTGATTGGAAATTGAAACATCTGGCATCCGCAAGACAAGAGAGTTATTCAGTTGATTGGCTGATTCAAGATTGTGATCATCTCGATATGCACCAAGAATTTCCCAATCATTTGAGGCATCCACAACTTTTACTTTTGACCGCAGAACATACATCGCCAATCGTTTGGCAATACTAGCGGCAATATCTTTAGAGACAAAGAGTGCAAAGCGATCATCTGAGTCGGGAGATTCTGGAAATAAGCCAAGCCAAGCACTAGCTAAGAGACGCCCTTTAGGACTGCAATATCCCACCAGACGAACTGAGCCAAGTCCTTGGGCTATCTCTCCCGAAACAGTGCGCTTCAAGCCCAACACTGAATTACTGAGCTGACTTTGAAGGAGGGTAGCTGCATCAGAGCCTTCGACCAGAATTAAACCCCAATTGGGAAGAAGGGTGGATCCATGGTTCAAAAAGGTCATTGGCATTGGGGGTTTTTAGGGCTGAGGGTCATGTGCTTTTATCATAGCTTGATGAGCAGAAAATTTCAGAGAAGAACTCTTTTCATCAAGCATTCCAAGTTTGGGGGCTGGAAATCCTTTGGATTGTCCCTAATTGCCATTCTAATTCTTATGTACGCTGCCATCTTTTTATGGCCTGTCGTGCCTTCCGCATCCAATATTCCTGAGGGCTCCGCCTACAGAATTAAGATTGCCCCTCAATCTGGCCTATCGTCGATTTCTAAGCAGTTAGCAGCCCAAGGCATTTCGTCAAACGTGCTGACCTTTCAAATTGCCGCAAGAGCGCTATTTGTTAGCTCAAAGCTAAAGCCCGGAACCTACCAACTACCTACTCGCGCTAGCTTAGGCAATATTTTGTTACAAATCGCGCGTGGTGATCGAGTACGAGAAAGCATCGCGATTATTCCTGGCATGACTATATGGCAGCTGAGAGCTTTAATTGACAATCACCCAGCCCTGATTCATCAAACCAAGGGCATGAGCTCTAAGGAGCTGTTGCAAGCTCTTGGCCTCTTCTATCCGGGAGATGAGGGACTTTTCTATCCAGATACCTATATTTTTGACCCAGATGACTCAGATATCTCAATTTACAGAAGGGCTTCTCAGGCAATGCAAAAGCAGCTTAATGCTGTTTGGGGACAAAAAGATACGGCCTTGCCACTTAAAACACCTTATGAGCTTCTCATCCTTGGTTCAATAGTGGAAAAGGAGACTGGGCGCTCCAGTGACCGATCCTTGGTTGCCGCAGTATTTGTCAATCGACTGAATTTGAATATGCCATTACAGACAGATCCAACTGTAATTTACGGCATTGGCCCTCAATTTGACGGTAATCTTCGAAAAGCAGATTTACGTAAAGACAGTCCCTACAATACTTATATGCGCAAAGGTTTACCACCCACTCCGATAGCAATGCCAAGTAAGGAGTCTCTCCAGGCTGTGATCAATCCGGCAAAAAGTGATGCAATCTATTTTGTGGCGCGCGGTGATGGCAGCAGTCATTTTTCCAAAACATTGAAAGAGCATGAAAGTGCTGTTGATCAATTTCAACGCAAACGTAATGCCTCAGCTAAATCAAATTCACAATAATTCTTATGGCAACTCAATTTCCAGGTTATTTCATTAGTTTTGAGGGTATTGATGGTGCCGGCAAGAGTACGCATATCGAGTCTTTTAGCCAGTTATTAAAACAGCGCTATCCAGACCGTGAAGTTGTCATGACTCGAGAGCCAGGCGGCACCCAGTTAGGTGAGCAGCTGCGTGCCTTATTACTCGATGCCCCCATGAACTTAGAAACGGAAGCTTTGCTGATGTTCGCGGCTCGTCGTGAACATATTGCTCAAATAATAGAGCCTGCATTACAGGCCGGGAAGATTGTTATTTCCGATCGCTTTACCGATGCTAGCTTTGCTTATCAAGGTGGGGGGCGGGGCTTAAGCCTGAGCAAGCTAAATGATTTAGAGCGTTGGGTGCAAGGGCGTCCAGATGGCACATTACTTCAACCGAATCTAACTTTTCTGTTTGATTTGCCCGGCTCAATTGCCGAAACTAGAAGATCAAAGGTGAGGGCGCCTGATAAATTTGAAAAGATGGATCTAGATTTTTTTGAGAAGGTTCGTCAAGAGTATTTGCGTAGAGCAAAAGCAGATCCCAAACGCTTTTATCTTGTAGATGCCACTAGAACACCAGATGCAATTTGGAATGAACTTGAGTCACTCGAGATCAAACTCTAAATGAGCGACCTGATGTTCCCAATCGAGTCGGAAAAGAAAATAGCACCCTGGCTAGAGTCCATTTGGGCTGGCCTTGATCTAACTGTATTTCCGAACGCGGTATTGATTCATGGTCAATCAGGTATTGGCAAGTTTGAGTTCTCCATTGAATTAGCTAAAGCGCTTTTATGTGAATCATCATCCGAGGTGAAGCCCTGCAACCAATGCGAGGCTTGCAGGTGGTTTGATTCTGGTAACCACCCCGATTTTGTTGCCCTGGTGCCCGAGACGCATCGCAAACTGTTGCCTCATGGTGATTTTGATTCTGAAGCTGACTCTCCTAAAAAATCTAAGGCCGCCCAAGCCGATAGCGATGGGGATGGACCCGAGAAGAAAGAGAAAAAGACCATTGCCATTGAAGATGCTCGGAGTGCAATTGAAGCGCTATCTATTGGATCTCACCGTGGTGGCAATCGAGTAATTTTGGTTTATCCACTAGAAATGTTGAGACCGGACTCTGCGAATACTTTATTGAAGTCTCTCGAAGAGCCGCCCAAAAATACGATCTTTATTTTGCTTGCCGATCGCCTTGATCGTGTTTTGCCTACAATTCGCTCACGCTGTCGCCTACTTTCTGCACCACGACCAGATCGATTAACTGGACTAAGCTGGTTGCGTAATCAGCTCAATAAAGTGCCTGGCCTAAAAATGAGCGATGCCGATATTGAGTCTATCTATGATGAACAGGGCGGGGCACCATATGCAGTTTTAGATTCCTTAATTGCGCGCCACAACCAGGATGAAAAAGATGAGCTCACTATAGCCATCCAGGCATCACGATATTTATTGCAAGCGATGTCGCAGGGTCCTCGCATAAATTGGTTGGATGCTGCCGATAAGACGCAAAAGGCACGCTATTCAGTTTTGCTGACCACAATGCAGCGCTGGGTCTCAGACCTACAGAGTTGCGCTCAATTGGGCTCACCCCGTTATTACCCAAAGCATGAGGACTCAATTAAAGCCCTAGCCAAAGAAGCCCGCCTGCCAAAGTTGCTTCGTTTCTGGAAATCTTTGACACAGGCGCGGCGTCATGAAAATCACCCCCTGGCTACACGCATTCAATTGGAGGCCTTACTTTCCCAATACCAGCAGGTATTTGAAGATTAAAATGGTGAGTCATGTTTATAGACTCACATTGCCATCTCGATTTCCCAGAATTTCAAGCTAGACTTCCTGAGGTTTTAGCCAATATGGCTGCCTGCAAAGTGACTCACGCACTTTGTATTTCGGTTGATATCCCAGATTTTCCGAAAGTGCGGAAACTTGCTGAGGATCATGCTCATTTATATGCCTCTGTCGGAGTTCATCCAGACTACGAAGACACCCCAGAACCTAGCTTTGAGTTTTTGCTTGAAGAGGCTAAACACCCCAAAATCGTTGCTATAGGTGAGACCGGTTTGGACTATTACCGCATGGGTGATCGCAGCTATGAATCCATGGAATGGCAAAGAGATCGATTTAGGACTCATATCAGAGCTGCCGTTGCCTCGAAAAAGCCTCTCATCATCCACACACGTTCATCTTCAGTAGATACGCTCAAAATCCTAAAAGAAGAGGCCGCTGATCAGGTTGGCGGGGTTATGCACTGTTTTACAGAAACTACTGAGGTGGCCAAGGCAGCTATGGACATGGGCTTTTATATCTCGTTTTCAGGCATTGTGACCTTTAAGAGCGCCAAAGATCTTCAGGAGACTTGCAAATATGTCCCACTGGATCGCATGTTGATTGAAACGGATTCGCCTTATTTAGCCCCAATTCCTTATCGCGGCAAGACCAATGAGCCTGCCTGGGTCTCTAAGGTTGGTGAATTTGTAGCCAATCTCAAAGGTGTCTCTGTTGATGAGATAGCCGAGCGAACTTCTAGTAATTTTTTCCAATGTTTTCAAATAAATAGAGCAACTTCATGAGAGATTCATTTAAATTCATTTTCGCTGTAAATGCAGTTACATTGTGTCTTTCCAGTAGCTTATTTGCGCAATCGGCCGATCAAATTGATGACTTTACTAAGGCCGCTAAGTTTGATGATGTTTCTGAGGTTCAATCGCTCTTGAAGGCTGGCATTAGCCCAAATACCTTAGATCCCAAGGGTAATCCAATGTTGATAGTCGCCATCCGCGATAAATCTAAGAAAGTGACGGATTTACTCCTTGCAAATCCTGCCACTAACGTGAATTTGGCTAATAAGAGTGGTGAAAACGCACTCATGATGGCGGCATTCGATGGAGATCTCCCAACAGTCAAGATGCTGGTTTTAGATAAGAAGGCATCCGTAAACAAGCAAGGCTGGGCGCCAATTCACTATGCGGCCACTAACGGGCATCTTCAAATAGTTGAATTCTTGATGGCTCATGGAGCTAGGGTTAATGCCTTTAGTCCCAGCGAAACAACGCCCCTGATGATGGCTATAGGATCTGGCAATGAACAGCTGATTAAATACCTTTTAGACAGTGGCGCCGACTTGAGTTTGAGGAATCATGAAGGCTATACCGCGATTGATATTGCCCAGTTATTTGGCAAGGATGACATTCGTGACGGCTTGAAATCAAGATGGGTAAAGCTTTATAAAGAGCCTTATCCAGGCGGACCAAAGAAGTCACCTACATAATTGACATTATCCTTTGTTGCGTATAATCATTATTATGTCAAATAAGATATTAAAGTAAATTAAGACAGAAGCAAACACTATATGGACCTACTAGAGCAAATAGCCAAACTACCCGGCTTTCACAATCTACCGAGTTTTAATACCCTATTCGCCCAGATCAATACAGACATGGGAAACAGCCAGATTTGGTTTGTGCTGGTGCTGGCATGCCTCATGCTGACATTTCATGGCGTGGCCGTTCTGATGATTGCAGGCGCGTTCCATTGGCTAGATCAAAAGCTAGAGAACAAACGAGTATATGGGGCTAATTTCCTGTCGTATTTCATAGCAATTTTGTTAATTATTGCCAGTCATTTATCAGAAATCGTAGCTTGGGCTTACCTCTGTGTAGCTTTGCAAGTATTTCCAACTAATCCGCAGACCTTCTATTTTGCCGGCGAGATGTACACCACGGTGGGATTTGGCACCTATAACCTGTCTGAGCAATGGAGAATCTTGCCCATCATCATTTCATTCTCTGGAATCTTTGCCGTCTCGATGTCTGGAGCCGCCTTGTATTCCATGATGGGCGCATTATTGGGTAGATCCAATCAAAATCCTAAATCAGGCTCCGGTTTCTAAGCGGCATACTTAAGAGCGGGTTTTTGGGTTCAATTAACCAGCTTGGACTTATCGATTGGTTCTCTTTGCTTAAAAACAAGCTCGAGGACTCGCCCATTGGACTCTAGAGAGCGCATTCTTCCTGGAAGCCAATCTAGGTCCCTAGCCAACCAAATATCTACCTGACGCTTGTATGGATCGTTCTCGCGTTGCATGAGGGCGTAATGCCTATTTATAGATTTACCCAAACTCGGAACGTCTTCGGACTCAACTTCACCGTAGCTCTTAAATTGCCACATCTCCAGCGTGTTGTAGTCAACTACAGGAAGTGCACGAATACTCCCCGCTTCATCGATTTTGTCGCTACCGTTTAGAAGCGAGGCAAATTGGAACATGAGGCTAAATCGATCCTGAGTCCCGGGGAGAAGATCGGGGGTGAACTCCGGCTTTTCAGAGAAGTACATCTTCCCTGCTCCATTTTGATCACGATCAAAGCGAGAGTAGCGAGGTGGTTTAGTGCCACGCTGGGTCCAATAAATGGATGGCGCTATTCCATAAGCATCAACAGAGCCACGTGATTCAAAAACAAAGGGGCCAACTACGGCATAAGGTATGTTGATATATAGGCGATAGTTATTGCCTTCGGTAATCCAGTCAAGCTGTGCTGTTTGATAAAGCTGTCCATCAACGTAGGCATCAAAATAGTAAATACCAGACTCAGGCAGACGAAATGCTTGCCCTGATTGATTGCCAACTGCGCCCTGCTCTCCTTTGCCCTGATCTGACAATGGGTCAGCTGAGACTGCATTTGTTTGCTTAGGCGTAGTTTTTTTCTTGGGTGTACTGACCATCTGAATCTTCTTTGGAGGATCAACACGAAGATCTGTTTTGATAATCAGATCTTCAGCAATAGGTGGCGGGGCGCCGAAAGAAATAAATGGGAGTCCAAAAAATAAAATGAGGTGGCCAGCAATGGATAAAAAGATTGCGGCAATCAAAATCCACAGAGATTTTCTGCGAATGAATGAAAGCAGATCGCCAAATAAATCAATCAAGACATTAATGCTCGATAAATTCGATTACCGCTGGAAGATGGGTGGCATAGTCGGCAATCCCATGATCACTTCCCTCAAGAATAAGCTGTTTAGCACCTGGGTAAAAAGTAACCATTTCTTTCCAATCAAGCAGCTCATCACCTTTAGCAGCAATTAAAAAATATCGCTCTGGATTGGAAATAGACTCAACTTGCAAAGCACGCAATTGATCAATGTATTCAGCCTTAAAATCGAAAGGCTCTTCGCTGTCATATGCCGTCATCATGCCCACATGCGGCTCTAATTCCCTTGCCGCATATACAGCAGGATTTAGTGCAATCGCTTTGCATTGATATTTTTCTGCAAGGTAATTTGTATAAAAGCCACCTAAAGACGATCCGATAATGACTATGCGATCAGCTTCAGATTGATCAATGCGTTTGATCACCATATCCATGCTTTCTTTTGGTGATGCTAGCAATTGTGGGCAATACCATTCATAGCTATTTTCTGTATTTGAAAGCGCCCTCACCGCTTCACCAGTCATTACTGCCTTGGTGGAGTTGGGTGAAGAACGAAAGCCATG
>NZ_NCJB01000490.1:0-1322 GCF_002282275.1 Polynucleobacter sp. 39-46-10
GTCATCCTGAAAGATTCTTGGAGGTGGCGGATCAGATTCGGGATGCTGGTTTGAAGTTTCTATGCCGTACGAAATGGATTGAGGCGCCTAAGGGCGATGCTAATGTGGATGTGATTCTTGGCGACTCCATGGGTGAGATGCCGATGTATTACAGTGCCGCTGACTTAGTTCTCATGGGCGGTAGCCTACTTCCCTTTGGCGGACAGAATCTGATTGAGGCTTGTGCTGCTGGTTGTCCAGTGCTGCTTGGTGAGCATACCTATAACTTCCAACAGGCGGCTTTGGATGCTATTGCGATTGGTGCCGCAAAGCGTATCCAGGGCGAACTTATCTTGAGTGAGCCAGTGGCTCTCATGGAATCTTTAAAAGAATTGCTTTTAAATACTGCCGAACTGGCAATGATGTCGAGCGCTGCAACGGCCTACTCGATTGAGCATCAAGGCGCGACTAAGAAAATATTAGCCGCCCTTGAGCATCAGAATTTCACGCTAAATTAACATTACATTTAGCAGTTTGGTAGAAGCTTAGACCTGAGCCCCAAAGTTAGGATCATCATTGCGAGCAGTATCATCCGGCTTCTTATCACCCTTCACTAAATCTTCACGAGTAACACCAAGCCACATTGCTAAAGCTGCAGCAACGAATACAGAAGAGTAAATACCAAACAAAATACCGATGGTCAGCGCTAAGGCAAAGTAGAAGAGGGTAGGACCACCAAAAATCAACATTGCCAAGACCATCATCTCAGTACTGCCGTGAGTAATCACGGTACGGCTAATGGTGCTGGTAATGGCGTTATCAATAATTTCGCGGGTATTCATTTTGCGGTACTTTCGGAAGTTTTCGCGAATACGGTCAAAGATCACCACTGACTCATTGACCGAGTAACCCAGCACGGCGAGTACTGCAGCCAATACGGAGAGTGAGAATTCCCATTGGAAGAAAGCAAAGAAGCCCAAAATAATGACGATGTCATGTAAGTTCGCAATGATGCCGGCAACAGCAAATTTCCACTCGAAGCGGAAGGAAAGGTAAACCACGATGCCAATTACTACAAACAACAAAGCCATTAATCCATCAATCGCGAGTTCACGGCCTACTTGGGGGCCTACGAACTCCACACGCTGTAGCTTCGCTCCAGTAGTTGCTGGCTCCAGCGCTTGCATCACTGCTGCGCTTTGATCTGCAGAGGAAATCATTTTTCCTTCAGCATCTTTTTGGAGGTTGATGTGATGCAAACCCCTGCATTTTTATGCAGACAGACCGATTTCATTCGAGCTTGTGCTCAAAGCGGTAAGCCGATCAATTTCAAGAAGGGGCAA
>NZ_NCJB01000491.1:0-1321 GCF_002282275.1 Polynucleobacter sp. 39-46-10
TCGTAGATCAAGTCAACAATCAACTTGAGTTCATGCAAGCACTCGAAGTAAGCCATTTCAGGAGCGTAACCAGCCTCAACCAAAGTTTCAAAACCAGCTTTAATCAACTCGACTGCGCCACCACAAAGAACAGCCTGCTCACCGAACAAGTCAGTTTCAGTTTCTTCACGGAAGTTTGTTTCAATAATGCCGGCACGACCACCACCGTTTGCTGTTGCATATGACAAAGCAACATCACGAGCAGAGCCAGATTTATCTTGGTATACAGCGATCAAATGTGGAACACCGCCACCTTGAGCATAAGTTCCGCGAACAGTGTGGCCTGGTGCTTTAGGGGCAATCATGATGACGTCCAAGTCGGCACGTGGCTGAACTTGACCGTAGTGAACGTTAAAGCCGTGAGCGAATGCCAATGCAGCGCCTTGCTTAATATTTGGATGCACTTCTTTGTTGTACACCTCAGCGATTTGCTCATCAGGCAAGAGCATCATGACTACATCTGCATCTTTAACAGCTTCGCCAACCTCTTTAACTGTCAAGCCAGCATTCGCAGCTTTGCTCCAAGAAGCACCGTCTTTACGTAAACCAACAGTCACGTTGCAACCTGAATCTTTGAGATTCAAAGCATGTGCGTGGCCCTGTGAACCGTAACCAATGATGGTGACTTTTTTGCCTTTAATGAGGGACAAATCAGCGTCTTTATCGTAAAAAACTTTCATGCTCTTTCCTTGTATTGAAAATGTAGTTAATTCAGTAATCAGTTAAAAAAAATTAAACCTTGAGAATGCGTTCACCGCGCCCAATACCAGAACCACCCGAACGGACAGTTTCCAGAATTGATGCACGATCAATCGAATCAATAAAGGCATCCAATTTAGCGCCATCACCAGTCAATTCAATGGTGTAGCTCTTATCAGTCACATCAATGATGCGACCACGGAAGATATCCGTTGTACGCTTCAACTCTTCACGCTCCTTACCTACCGCGCGAACTTTAATCATCATCAACTCACGCTCGATATGAGGGCCTTCAGTCAAATCAAATACCTTCACCACTTCAACCAAGCGATTTAAGTGTTTTGTAATTTGCTCAATCACATCCTCAGAGCCAATCGTGACTATCGTCATACGAGAAAGTGAGGGATCTTCAGTAGGTGCAACACTTAAGGTTTCAATGTTGTAGCCACGTGCAGAGAACAAGCCAACAACTCGGGACAATGCGCCTGGTTCGTTCTCTATCAATACAGAAATAATATGTCGCATTAGAGATCCTCGCTACCCAAAAGCATTTCAGTAATACCCTTACCCGCTTGAACCATTG
>NZ_NCJB01000492.1:0-1320 GCF_002282275.1 Polynucleobacter sp. 39-46-10
TGCCAAGAGCGCTTGATCAAACAAGACCTGCGTCCACTCATCAAAATGTTGGTCATCTGATTTCAACTTGAGGAGCAAAGGATGCTCAGGATTGATTTCAAGAATAGGCTTTGTATCTGGCGCTTGCTGGCCTGCCGCCTTCAGCATCCGCAATAAATTACCAGATAGCTCATTCTCATCAGAAACTAAACATGCTGGAGAGTCAGTCAAGCGGAAAGTGACGCGCACATACTTGACCTTGTCTTCCAAGGCAGCTTTCATGCGATCGAGCAAGTCCTTGAAATTCTTTTCAGTTTCTTCATGCTCTTTCTTTTCATTCTCATCACTAAGATTACCCAGATCAAGTCCGCCCTTAGCCACTGAAGTCATTTGCTTGCCATCAAACTCTGTAAAGAAAGAAAGCATCCATTCATCCACACGGTCAGAAAGTAGCAAAACTTCAACGCCCTTCTTGCGGAAGATTTCTAAGTGGGGGCTGTTCTTGGCAGCGTTAAATGAATCGCCAGTGACGTAATAAATTTTGTCCTGACCTTCTTTCATTCTAGAGATGTAGTCCGCCAAAGAAACTGTCTGCTCAGCTGAATCAGAGTGCGTACTTGCAAAACGCAAGAGCTTCAAAATGCGTTCTTGGTTTGCTTGATCTTCGCCAACACCCTCCTTCAGAACCTGCCCAAACTGCGCCCAGAAGGTGCGGTACTTTTCTTTCTTGGTCTCATCATCGCTATTAGCCAGCTCTTCCAGCATGCTCAGCACACGCTTAGTAGAGCTCTCCCGAATAACCTTGACATCACGCGACTCTTGCAGAATTTCACGAGAGACATTCAATGGCAAATCTGTTGAGTCAATCACACCAGTGACAAAACGTAGATACATAGGCATCAGTTGCTCAGCATCATCCATGATGAATACTCGCTTTACATACAACTTGATCCCACCACGTTTATTTCGATCCCATAAATCAAATGGTGCTCGCGCTGGAACATATAACAGTTGTGTAAATTCGCTGCGACCCTCTACCCGATTTAATGAATAGCAGAGTGGGTTTTCATAATCATGGGATAGATGCTTGTAGAACTCGTTGTATTGCTCTTCGGTAATTTCTGATTTGGAGCGCGCCCATAAAGCACTGGACTGATTAATACTCTCAAGCTCATCCTTGATTACCTGCTCTTTTTTATCTGCATCCCACTCTTCTTTATTCATCTGAATAGGCAAAGAGATGTGATCGGAATATTTGCGAATAATTGACTTCAGCTTATGCGTAGAAAGGAAGTCATCTTCACCTTCGCGCAAATGCATAGTGATGGAAGTGCCGCGTTG
>NZ_NCJB01000493.1:0-1310 GCF_002282275.1 Polynucleobacter sp. 39-46-10
TAAGTTGGGTATGAAGACTGGCGAGGGTTTCTATTCCTGGACTGCAGAAACCATGAAAGCAGAGCGAGAGCGTTACCAAGAAGCCTTGCGGGAAGGATTAAAGATTATCCAAAAGGATTTGCCTGAGATTAAATAAATTCAGGGACAAGCTCTTGCATTGATTTATTCTGCAGGGATGAAAAAAATCATCCGCGTTTGGGATTTGCCGATTCGCCTGTTTCACTGGCTTTTAGTCATTTGTATTGTTCTGAGCTTTATTACCGTGAAGATTGGCGGTAATGCCATGGACTTCCATGCCTTAGTCGGCTATTGCGTTCTAAGCTTAATTATTTTTCGAATCTGCTGGGGCTTGATTGGTTCATACCATGCCCGCTTCATTCATTTTGTTCCAAGTCCTAAAGGACTAATTAATTACCTATTGGGCAAAACCAAGGCTGGTCTTGGCCATAACCCTCTAGGCGCCCTATCAGTTCTGGGATTACTTTTTTCAGTGGGTCTTCAGGCTGTGACGGGTCTATTTGCAAATGACGATATTGCTTTTGAGGGACCGTTTGCAAAATATGTTTCGAATGAAACGGTTCAGGTGCTCACCTCAATTCATTACTTCAATGAAAACATTCTCATCATATTGATTGCACTCCATCTTTGTGCGATTGTGTATTACCAAAAATTCAAGGGCGAGAATTTAATCAAACCCATGTTGGTGGGCGATAAAGAAATTGACCCAAGCGATCAGGCAAACTATCTGCCATCTGACTTGGGTCAGGCCTCCAAGGATGGAGGTCTGCAACGCGGCTCGGCTTTATTGCTGCTGAGCCTGATTGCGGTAATTCTGGTTTACTTCATTAAGGGCTGATTACTTTTTCTTAAAGTCATCATGGCAACCTTTGCAGGTAGCACCAGCTGCACCAAAGGCCTTCTTGATGGCTTCTTGATCGCCTGACTGTGCTGCAGTGTTCAGGTTGGCTACGGCAAGCTGCATTTTTTCTCCAGCAGCTTTAAATTTAGCATTGTCTGACCAAACCCCTGGAAGCGCATTGCCACCCTCAGTGCCTGGACCAAATGCTTGCCATGGCAAAGTGGAGAGAGTTGCAACAACTGCTGCATTCTTGGCTACCTCATCTTTGTTAAATGGGGCCTCACCTTTAACTACTGCGCCAATTTTCCCAAAAGAATTAGCCATCACCGTATAAACACTTTGACGATACTTAATTGCATCTTCGGGTTTTTTAAATTGTGCATAAGCGATTCCGCTTGCCAATAATGTTGGTGCAAGTGTTGCTAAAACAAGGTGCTTGAGTTTCATAAGG
>NZ_NCJB01000494.1:0-1306 GCF_002282275.1 Polynucleobacter sp. 39-46-10
GATAGCCTTAAAATTAGCCCATTGTTAGTTGCAACTCTAAATCATTTTATAGCATCAATTCAGGAAGAAAATTATGGACACCCAAGCAAGAATTCAAGAAATCGTTAGCAGTCATCCTGTTGTATTGTTTATGAAGGGTAATGCCCAGTTTCCTCAGTGTGGCTTCTCCGGAAATGCGGTCAATATTTTGCGCACCTGCGGCGTAGATAAACTTCATACCGTAAACGTATTAGAAGATGCAGAAATTCGTCAGGGTATTAAAGAATTTGCTAATTGGCCAACTATTCCTCAGCTCTATATCAATGGTGAATTCATTGGTGGCTCTGACATCATGACCGAGATGTTTCAAAGTGGTGAACTGCAAAAGTTAGTACAAGGCTAAGATTTAATAGCTTGCATAGACTGCATTTGTGACTTTTGACTTAAGCTCCCTTCTCCTGTTTGGCCTGCCATTGGTTTTATGCGCAGGCCTTTTGGTTTATGCGCTTAATCTAAGATCTGCTCTTCAACGTAGCGAACAACAAGCGCAGGCAGAAGCCGCCATCACTATCAGCTTGCGCTCTGAAAGAGACCAAGCCTTACAAAATGCAATTCGACTTGAAGCAGAGCTAGATTCCGAGCGCAAGCAAGGCCTGGGGAGAATTGAATCCCTCAATGAGGCTAAAGAGGCTTTGACTCATCAGTTCAAAAATTTAGCTAATGAAATTCTGGAAGATAAGTCTAAGCGCTTCACAGAGCAAAATGTCGCTAATCTAGATGCATTACTAAAGCCACTGCAAACTAAGCTTTCAGAATTTAAAGAGCAGGTAAATACTTCCTACGGCAATGAAGCTCGAGAGCGCTTTGCACTCAAGGGCGAGATAGAACGTCTTGCCAATCTGAATTTGCGAATGTCGGATGAGACCCGCTCACTGACCCAAGCACTCAAGGGCGACTCAAAGGTACAAGGTAATTGGGGTGAGTTAGTACTCGAATCCATTCTAGAGTCTTCAGGCCTTCGAAAAGGCGAAGAATACCTTGTACAAGATAGTCACACTCAGACTGATGGCTCACGTCTTCAGCCAGACGTTGTCGTAAAACTGCCAGAGGGCAGAAGCCTGGTAGTCGATAGTAAGGTTTCTATCACTGCGTATTCACGCCATGCTGAGGCAACTGATCCGACAGTCTCAGAACAAGAGTTGGCAGCCCATATTCAGTCGCTAAGGCAACACATTCAGGGGCTTTCTAGCAAGAACTATAGCTCTTTATATGGAATTGGCTCGGTAGACTTTGTGCTGATGTTTGTACCGATTGAGACAGCATTCTT
>NZ_NCJB01000495.1:0-1304 GCF_002282275.1 Polynucleobacter sp. 39-46-10
CATTCTCAGTTTGGGTGAAATTGTTCCGGATGATTTTGTATTGAGTAATACCAATATTGCGGAAGTAAAGATGCCAAATCGCAATGGAATGACAACGAAGCATGGTTTTTGGAACGTCACTGGTAAACCTGATGTCAATGGTAGTTCTTGCATGAAAAATTGCGTTCAATTTGTTCAAATCGGCTCAACCTTGCCTGATTTCGCTCGAAATGCACACGAGAACATTGCAGAGCAAAACCGCATGTACGGCCCATATCGTGGTGCAGATTCAACTAAACCACCGTTAGCTAAATTGCCTGGCGCTTCTGGTGATGGCCTAGCCCATGCCAAGGATACGCATTCATCAGCCAAAAAAGGCCCGGCTGCTTTATTCCAGAGCGAAAATTGCTCTGCTTGCCATGCTCTAAATGCCAAGTTAGTTGGGCCATCAATCACCGATATTGCCAAGAAATATGACGGCCAAAGTGGGGCGCTTGAAAAGTTAATGGCCAAGGTGAAATCTGGTGGAGCAGGCGTTTGGGGCTCAATTCCAATGCCGCCACAAGCCCAACTTTCGGACGAGGACCGCAAGACTTTAGTAACCTGGGTGCTATCTGGTGGCAAATAAAAATAGCCAATTAGGTAGTAACCACAATGTTTTAATGCAAAATAAGCAATAAATTGATGGAAGTTAAGATTAATAAAGGAGTTTTTATGAATCAGCAGCGACGCAGTTTGATGAAGTATTCAGCAGTATTTGGCCTAATGGCTTCTGCAGGCCTTATCAGCACTGCTCAAGCTCAAGAGTGGAACAAAGCCGCTTTTGAAGGCAAAGGTATCGATGATGTATTCAAGATCTTGGGTGCTGATAGTCCAGATAAATCATCTGCAGTGACTTTGAATGCCCCAGATATCGCTGAAAACGGTGCAGTTGTTCCTGTTGGAATCACTTCTACGCTTAAGGCAGAGCAAATGGCTATCTTGGTTGAAAAGAACCCAAGCTCACTAGCAGCTCAATTCTTTATTCCTGCTGGCACAGATTCATTTGTGACAACACGTATCAAAATGGGTCAAACATCCAATGTATACGGCTTGGTAAAAGCTGATGGCAAGTGGCTAATGACTGTTAAAGAAGTCAAAGTAACGCTTGGTGGTTGCGGCGGTTAATTCCGAAGCATATTAATAAACACAATTCATACATAGAATAAAAGAGGAACCAAAATGGCTGATCCAATGCGCGTAAGAGCTGCTGAAAATGGCGGTACTGTAGATGTAAAAATTTTGATGAAACATGATATGGAATCTGGTCAGCGTAAAGACGCTTC
>NZ_NCJB01000095.1:0-18563 GCF_002282275.1 Polynucleobacter sp. 39-46-10
TTAGAGGATTGGATTCATCAAGCAGAAACTGCAAACTTCAATGTCTTAGCAGGTCAACTGTCAGTAAATCTGGCAGAGAGCACCTTTAAGGCTTCGCAAGCACTGAACTACCCTTCAGTCAATTTTGTAGGTACTGCAGGCTATAACACCTCTAATGGAACAGCCAATAGTTTGACGCCAGCGCAAACGAATATTTATAACAACACCATTGCCTTACAAATGAGCATTCCCCTGGTTTCTGGTGGATATAACAGCTCCTTGATTCGACAAAATGCAGCCCTGTTAGATGCAGCCAAAGCAAACTACGATAACTACCGCCGGACTGCTGCGCAAAATACGCGGGCCGCTTTTACCGGTTTTTATGGTGGTTTAGCCAGCGTTAAAGCATTTGAAGCAGCTGAACGCTCCTCCACTTCTGCACTGGACTCTAGCAAGCTAGGCTTTCAAGTGGGAACCTTAATTAATATTGATGTGTTAATTGCCTTGGATACCGTAATTACCACGCGCTCACAACTTCAGCAAGCTCGCTACAACACCATTCTCAATGCCATTAAATTAAAAGCACATGCAGCAGCACTATCAGATGAAGATCTGATCTCCATCAACACCTTACTGCGCTAAGGCTGAAGCAGCTTAAGAGAAGCTTCAAGAACTTCTTGAACACTTGGTGGTTTTTGAATATCACCCACATTACAAATTCGCTTCGACCAATACCCCTCAGTCTTCCAGCGTGGTGAGTCGCAGTAGATTTCGACTGTAGGCTTATTATCGAAAAAGCATCCTCAATCGAAAAAGCTGGGGGGACCAGTGCATTTGGAATCTGTGATGCGAGTAATTCACTAATCGCTTTTTCAGAAGGGCCACCCCAAGGGAAAACCACTTGATATCCTCGACCAGATAAATCTTTACCTAGCGTAATCCAATTGTCATTAGACCAACGCTTAGCCTCTCGAGCTGTCGAATGGAAGCACAAAATATAAGGCGTATGAAGCCCATCAACGGATCTCTTTGAAATACTAGAAACCCATTCTGGTGGATAAAACTGTGGTGCATCATCGCGCTCTATCAAAGGCCAATCCAATGCTGAACAAGTGACCCATCGTGAACGATCGACTGCATGACACTGAATAGGAACCTGTACCGACTGGTTATAGAAAGCTCTAGCCAAAGGCTCGTAACCTGAGAACTCGGTTGAATTGGCAAGGCCTGCAATGACAGCTCCACAGCTCTTTTTAGCCAAAGAGCATACGATAGCGGATTTAAGCAATCCCTGGGTTTCGATCAATACGTCATAAGTGGTGGACTGTAGTGTTTTTCTAAATGCAAAAAACTCTTTCCACGTTGCCAACTTAAACAGGTTCTTCTTCCAGCGGCGTAAACCAAAAGGAATGATGCGATTAATCCCATTGAAACCATCACGCGACAGTAAGGGCTCAAGTAAGTGGACATACCCTTCTTCCACCACCCAATCAATTTGAGCATCCGGTAAGCGTGCGCGCAAATCCCAAACAATCGGCAAGTTATGCAAGACATCCCCAAGAGAGGATAGTTTTACCAGCAGGATTTTGGGGGAAGTGCTCATGCGAGCATTATCTTATCTTTTGAAAACCAAGCTAAATCGAGTTAAAACTTAGGCACCGCATCCCAAGATAAACCGGCTGCATCCTTGGCGTTCATATTGGGCGCAATCCCTGAAGGCAAGGGCCACTGAATACCGACAGTTGGGTCATTCCAAGCCAAACAAGCTTCGCTTTGCGGGTGATAGTAATCAGTCGTTTTGTAAAGAAATTCTGCTGTTTCTGAGAGGACTAAAAATCCATGCGCAAATCCAGCTGGTATCCATAGTTGCTTATGATTTTCAGCGCTTAACTCAACGCCAGCCCACTTGCCATAGGTTGGTGAATCTTTACGAAGGTCTACAGCAACGTCAAAAACGCTACCAGCAACCACCCGCACTAACTTTCCCTGAGTCTGATCCAATTGATAATGCAAGCCACGCAAAGTCCATTGGCGAGAAAATGAATGGTTATCTTGCACAAATTCCACATTCAAGCCAGTAGCCGCTGCAAAGTCTTGGGCATTAAAAGACTCGGTAAACCAACCACGCTCATCACCAAATACCTTGGGCTCAATCACAAGCACATCATGAATGGATGTAGGCGTTACCTGAAGCTTAGAAGGTGTAATCATCTTGGCGCTCACCCAACTGCTTTTTTATGAGATAAAGCAACTGGTTGGGCTGAGGTATTGAGCTCATTTAATATTTTGCTCAAGTATTGGCCGTAACTGTTTTTGCTGAGTTGAGTTGCAACTTTTTGCACTGTCTCAGCGCTAATCCAGCTCTGGCGGTAAGCAATCTCTTCACAAAGAATCATGCGTTCCAGTATCAAGCCATGCAAAACCACGGCCCATGATTTCTACATTGAGCTCATTCTTTTCGAGGTAAACGCGATTAACATCAGTAATCTCCAGCTCGCCACGAGCACTCGGCTTGATTGAAGAGGCGATATCGCAGACTTGATTGTCATAAAAATATAGTCCTGTAACCGCATAACTACTTCTTGGCTTAAGCGGCTTTTCTTCAATCGAGAGTGCTTTGTAATCCTTATCAAACTCCACCACACCATATCGCTCTGGATCATTCACATGATAAGCAAATACGGTTGCACCACTAGTGCGATCATTAGCGCTATCAAGTTGATCAACTAATTCATGGCCATAAAAAATATTATCCCCAAGCACCAAAGCGCTGGGATTATTGCCTACGAAGTTTTTGCCAAGAGTAAATGCTTGCGCCAAGCCATCTGGTGAGGGTTGAACGCAATACTCAATGTTTAGGCCCCATTGAGAGCCATCTCCCAGCAACTCTGCAAAACGTGGCGTGTCATGCGGTGTAGAAATCAACAAAATATCTCGAATGCCTGCAAGCATCAAAGTAGTCAATGGATAGTAGACCATCGGCTTGTCATAGACGGGCATTAACTGCTTGGAAACTGCTTGAGTAACGGGATATAGGCGCGTACCAGATCCGCCCGCCAAAATAATTCCCTTACGATTGGTTTGAGTCCCTGCCATAGCGCTCTTTCTAGATAAGCCCATCTTTTGCCAAATTGGAAATGTAAGTCTTTACAGACTCGCTCCATGAATGATTCAATTGCTGCAATTTTGACATATCGCCTCGAGCCTCAAATACCTTACGCAGCTTATCTGTCGACATCCTTGAATTCATGGGCCTAGGAGCAGGTAAAGGGTATTCAACCGAGGGAATGGGCTTGATTGCATCCCGCGCCGCTTTCATGGTCACCCCAGCTTCAAATGCTGACTGCACCACCAAGGTTGCTAAACCATGCCATGTAGTTTCTCCAGCGGGAACAGCATGATAAATGCCAGAAGGAAATTCTTTGATATTCAGCCCTTCATCTGCCACTAAATTTAGACTCACTTGCGCCAACCATGCAGCACTGGTTGGAACACCATACTGGTCATCAATAATCTTCAGCTCTTCACGCTCTTTGGCTAAACGCAAAATGGTCCGAATAAAATTTCCACCATCGCCATATACCCAACTGGTTCTGAAAATCGCATATTGGCCATCGCCTCCAACAGTATCAAAAACTCGGGCTATTCCCTCTTCACCTGCAGCCTTACTTTTACCGTAAACACCCAATGGATTCCGTAGATCATCCTCTAGGTAATAGCCGTATTTCTCACCATCAAAGACATAATCTGTTGAGTAGTGCAGAAAAGTAGCGCTATGATCTGCAGCATATTGCGCCATAATCTCGGGTGCTCGAGCATTAATTGCAAAAGCTAAATCAGACTCCACCTCTGCTTTATCAACAGCCGTGTAAGCTGAAGCATTAATAATCAACTGAGGCTGAAATTGATTGAGCAATTGCTCAAGAGCAACTGTATTGGTAAGATCGCATTCAGAGCGTCCAACATACTGAATGAGCGGCTT
Source organism: Polynucleobacter sp. 39-46-10 (assembly GCF_002282275.1). NCBI lineage: Bacteria > Pseudomonadati > Pseudomonadota > Betaproteobacteria > Burkholderiales > Burkholderiaceae > Polynucleobacter > Polynucleobacter sp. 39-46-10. Next base: position 3,962 of record NZ_NCJB01000095.1, read on the forward strand.
GGCAAGTAGAGACGATGTACGTACTTCTAACTCCTCTCTAAAGGCTTTTCCTAATTGGCCATCCTTGCCGAATACGAGAATCTTCATTAAATCTTTAGTTGTACTGCTTAGAAAGCCAGTCACGGTAAGAGCCGCTCACTACACCTTCAATCCAAACTGGGTTATCTAAATACCATTGCACCGTCTTGCGAATACCGGTATCAAAAGTCTCAGCAGGTCGCCAACCCAACTCACGCTCAACCTTACTCGCATCAATAGCATAACGACGATCGTGGCCAGGGCGGTCTTTTACGTAAGTAATTTGCTCTACATAAGACTTGCCGTCAGCACGTGGCTTTAACTCATCCAAGATAGAGCAGATGGTTTTAACTACATCGATATTGGCCTTTTCATTCCAACCGCCAATGTTGTAGGTCTCACCTAATTTACCTTTTGCTAATACATCACGAATGGCTGAACAATGATCGCCAACATACAGCCAATCACGAATTTGCTGACCATCACCATAAATTGGCAAGGGCTTACCGTTAAGTGCATTCAGAATTACTAATGGAATCAGCTTTTCTGGGAAGTGATACGGGCCATAGTTATTGGAGCAATTGGTGGTCACCACCGGGAAGCCATAGGTATGGAACCAGGCGCGCACCAAATGATCAGAGGCGGCTTTAGAAGCTGAATATGGGCTATTAGGCTCATAGGGATTAGTTTCTGTAAATGCTGGATCAGTTAAAGAGAGTGAACCATATACCTCATCAGTTGAGACATGGTGAAAACGGAAAGCTTGCTTTGCAGATTCACTCAAGCCATTCCAATATTCACGAGCACATTCGAGTAAATTAAAAGTACCTACTATATTGGTGGTGACAAACTCAGCAGGCCCATGAATCGATCGATCCACATGACTCTCTGCAGCAAAATTTACAATAGCGCGAGGCTGATGCTCTTTAAGCAATCGGGCAACCAACTCTTTATCGCCAATATCTCCATGTATGAAAACGTGACGAGGATCGTCTTTCAGAGATTCTAGAGTGGCTAAGTTACCCGCATAGGTCAGCTTATCCAGGTTAATAACACCCTCATTACCTGGCACTTTTAACCAGTCAAGCACGAAATTACCACCAATAAAACCGGCCCCGCCAGTTACTAAAATCATTTTTTACCTTATTACTCAAATACTTAAGAACCCGTTACTAAATAGGGATACGCAAAATTATTCTAATAATTTTAACTGATCTATTAAGGACTTAGCGCGATGAAGGGTGGTGTGGGAAGCAAATACCTCACGCTGCGCATAAAGAGCTTTTTCAACCCCCAAGGAAGGATTACGCATCAACTCGTTAAACAATTGATCGTACTGGGTGGGTGACTCAGCAATAAAAAAGGAATTTTCTCCAAAAATCTTGTTGAGGAGCATGGGGTGGTCAATCAATTGTGGAACGCCACATGCTGCCAATTGATATGTACGCTCATTTAATTCACAAGCCCAATCAATTTGTTCTGGTAGGTGTACATTTAGACCCACCTTAGCGCGCGCATAAATATAGCGATCCCGCTCTCGATTAAATTGAAAATGCTTCACCTGCTTCCAGCCGGGGCCATCAAGAAATCCAGAGTACTGACGTGCAATATTTTTTAAATACGCAATGTGTTCACGTTTGCGCGAGGCCATCAAAACATAGTTCAGATCGCGTTCAAATCCTGCAACCGGAAAATAGTGCAATGTATTGGCACCAAAAGGAATATAGAGAATTTGGTAGCCCGCATCAAAAAAAGGCGCGTATTCCTTTCGGCTCTTGACGTAATCCTCATCTCGATAGCTATAGAAAAAGTCAATGTGATGGGCTTTTGCCCAAGCCAAGCGTGGCAATAAAGGAGTGCTTTCATACTCCTCTAATGCAGCGCTCAAGCCAACACGCAAACGATGCACTGACTTGTACTTTGCTATCACATCCCAATCGATTCTGCGTAAGTACTCATGATTATCGCTAGATAGCAAAACGGTTGGTTTAAAGCTCTCTAAAGCCTGCTGACTATCATCATACCACCCCAATGCCTGCGCTGGAATGCCAATGTAATTTAAGCTCTCCATCAAATTAGAGAAGAGCGAATATCCTGCTGGCGAAAATCGTGCGTCGGGTATTTGTATCAAAACACGCTCTTCACTAACACCAGCCATGCAGTCTTTAAAAGATATCTCTAAATTAAGTTTTAATCTCGCGCCCTGCTGCACCAAGAGATCAGGAGAATTTAAGCAAGCCTCAATATTTTCATGAATATCTCGGTTAGCTAATGCACGCTCAGCTTCGGCCAAAATTGCATCATGCTTTTGAACCGTTGCAGAATTGAAAAGCCAATTAAATTGATGCTTTTCAAATGAGCGCTGTAGCTTAACTTTGCGTTTCTTAGCAAGCTGCAACAAATGGATAAGAGTCATATTCAGCTTGAAATACAAAGAAAGTGGTTTTAGGCAACAGGACTCCCAGTTGAGCCCATCTGATGGTCTAATTATAGAATTATGAACATCATCGCACAGCTCCAAGGCGGCCTCGGCAATCAACTGTTTCAGTATGCTACTGCCAGAGCCTTAGCACATCAACACCAAACCCCACTGCTGCTTGATCAAAGTTGGTTTACCAAGACCTATGATGATGTTACCCCTAGAAAACTACTGCTCTCCGCTTTAAATACTAAGGGGGCCGTCATCTCACTTGATACGCCACCAAAAAGACCTAAGCGTATTCAGCGCATTCTTCAGAAGTTATGGCCCATTAACCCCTACGTTTATTTAGAGCAAAAGCCTTATCGTTTTGATCCCAACTTACTCAAAGCGCCTACTTTCAAATCTCAAAGTCTCTACCTCATAGGATATTGGCAGTCTTATCGTTATTTTGAGTCGATCAAAAAAATACTGCAAACCGAAGTGAGCCCCAAAACTCCCCTAAGTACTCATTACCAAAAATATCTAAATCAAATTCAAGCTAGTAACGCTGCCATGGTTCATGTACGTCGTGGTGACTATGTCCATCTTGCGAGTGCAGCAAAGGTACATGGCTTTCTTGGGCTGGACTATTACCAGCAAGGAATGCAGCTGCTTCTGAACAAGAATCCAGAGACCCAATTTTTTGTATTTTCAGATGACTTAGATTGGGTTAAAGCTAATCTACCCCATCAAGACAGGGCAACCTTTATTCAGTCTCTTGAAGGCAGCGATGCAGTTATTCAAGAATTGGAGTTGATGACACATTGCCAAAGTCATTTAATTGCCAATAGCTCTCTGAGCTGGTGGGCAGCCTGGCTGGCAAAAGATTCAAATAACACGGTAATTTGTCCGAGCCGATGGACCAATGACCTCACTATGAATTGGGATGACCTGCTCCCATCCCGCTGGCAAAGAATCTAAGCGCTTAGAAACGGCCACGAAGAGAAGCTAGAGCCGAAACTAAAAGCCGCTCAAGCCTAGTCAACGGAGTTAACAAGCCGTTACGGCGAAACTGAAAGCGCGCATAAATCTCATAATTTGCCAGCACAGAAACACCAGGAATCTTCTGATTCAATTGCAACATAAAAGGGATGGCCTGCTTCAGTCTTTTACTTAATGCCATTGGCCTAGGGAAAAGTTCATCGTCCATACCCAGGCCGACTAAGTAAGCTCTTCTGCTGACATTAAAAATCCGATTTGTCTCAGAGTTCTGAACTTGACTCGTTTGCTTAGCGTGAATTCGGTAGGTAATTAAATTGTCATGAAGATTAGCAAAGCGATATCCCGCCAAAGCCAGCTCTGACCAAAGCGAGTAATCTTCCGCATAGTCCTTGCCAATCCGATAAGGATGCCTCTTAAACGCCTCCGCTCTACCCATAACAGCAGGATTACACAAAGGGCTGCAAACGGTAATTAAGGCGCGGATATCTGAGTCCGAGTAACGCTGCTTTGATGACTTCATCCTGCCGCTACTCTCATAAAGCGAATAATGGGATCCGCCACAAATATCTGCTTTGCATGATTCCAAAAAGGCAACTTGCAACTGCAGGCGGTTAGGGAAAGCAATATCGTCAGCATCCAAAAAAGCAATGTACTCACCCCGAGCTGCCGCAACCAATTGGTTTCGAGCATTTACTAGACCTTGATTCTGAACTAGATGCGTTTTTATAATCCGTTCATCATCAAATTGCTCTATGACCTGCTGAGTCTGATCTGTAGAACCATCGTTGAGAATGAGCAACTCAAAATGAGGATAAGTCTGCTCCAAAATACTCTCAATCGCTTGAGCAATATGCCGCTCTGCATTAAATGCCGGCATCAGCACACTGACTAGCGGTGTTCTCGTCATCACACGTAGCTCTGTAAATATCGACCAAAGCGCTTGATACGCCTTAACAAACGGGAAGGCAATGATTTATTACTGGAGCCAAGATGGCCATCAATATCCCAAGCAGACTGATAAATTACTCCAAAATAATTTTGCGCTAATTTAGCCTCGGTTTCACCCAAGCGCCTCATTAAAAAATACTGCCAGTCATAGTGATAGGTTCTAAATAAGGGCTCTACAGCAATTAAGGGAATGGCATGATATTTCATGAGCGCCTCCCCATATATCAAAGACTCTGGATGTTCTAGAGTAATGAGATCCCAAATACTGATATCTTTAGGCTGCAAATACTCCTGATCTAGGGATTGCCAAACTTTTGCAGACCAATTAAAAGGGGCTGGGGCGCAATAAAAATGGGGGCCAACTCGACCAAATAACTTTTGTACGCGCTCCGCCTCGACCTTAAGGTCGCGCTCTACCTTATGATGCCCGCGATTGCTAGCGATTTGAAATAGCTCTTTATTCTGATGAAGCACGGTATAAGGAACATTGTCATTGCGAACAAAGTCAGATTGCCTGAAATCACGAATGAATTTGCTATCCGAATCTAAGCAGAGATAGTTTTCAGCTATACCCAGGCGCCAAAACTCTGCTTTGATGATTTGCTGAGATAGCCCTCCAGGCATGGCTTGATATTGCTCAAAGCTAACCCCAGAATTAGCGGCAACAATTTCCTCATCTGCTACCCATTGATATGAATCTTTGCCAAGCACTTCTTCTAGCAACGCCTTCTCAGAAGTCGGAGTAGAAATATAGAAGGGGATTTGATCGAGGTTATGCAGCTTCACCGAATCCAGAAGCTGCTTAAGGCGGAGAAAATCTCGTGAGTACGATTTGCAATAAAGGACAAAGTCTTTCAATGAATTTCCGTTCTTTATTTTGATCTATTTTGTACTTGAGTCAGAATGGTATTTACCGCTTGGTCCACTCCAATCGGCTTCCATGTAGGCTCAATTAATTGCCTACCCTTCCAATCCAGCCAAATTTTCTCCAAAGTAAATTCAATTGCTTCTGGGTCAAGTTGTGGGCTGAGGTAAGCACCCCTATCCAAAAGCATTTGGTCTAACTGTGGATTCCGATGGGTGATGCCCCAGATCGGACGTCCTGTCCATAGGTAATCATAAAACTTAGACGGTATATATTCTGCACACCATTCATCATTACCATGTAACAAGATCAAGACGTCAGCAGCTTGCATTTTTTCAACGACTCGCTCGCGACCGGATTTGCCAGTAGTGGGATCTCGCTCTAAACGACCATGTGCCAGTAAGACATCCTCAAAACCCAATTGCTTGATTGCATCTATTGAGAGTGGATCCAAGGGGGCGCCATAAGCATGAACACGAATTTGTTCTCGGGCTTCTGGGTATTTTTTTAGTAAAGGCGCCAAGGCCTTGAGAATCGTAGAAAGTGAGCGGTCATTTGCCAAAGAGCCAAAATGACATAAATTGAGTTGCCCTGTATATTGGTGTGACTGATTGACATCCAAACTTCCAGGCGGCTTTGCGCCCGGGGTCACTACAAAACCATGTGCATTATTAGGGGTATTCAGATTTGCATTGCGCACCTTTGCATAATGCAAAGCACCATCGGTAAACCACCAGACCTTGTCGGAAAATCGAGTAAGTTGATTTTCTAAATAATGCCGAAAACGCGCATCGCGGTTTTTAGGCGCATCAAAGCCTTGATCTTCTGGACTCTTACGGATCACCAAAGGATCATGCACTTCAGAGATCAACTCTATGCCAGTCGCTTTTTTTAGCCAAACTCCAGCGAGATGCGCAGACCATGCGCTCCCCACTGAGAAAACCACATCAACCTTGCCAGATTTAATTAGGAGCCAGCCGCGGATAAAAGCCGGTAGGGACCATGACCATTGACTTGAGTAACCAAGCAATAACTTCTCAATTGCAATCAAAGGTGAAAGCAATAATGAAACTGTTCTAGTCGTTACTTTATAAATCAAGCCTCGACCATACTTGTTGGCTACCCAGTGTCGAAAATCGAAACGGAAACCTGATGGGCCCCAAGCAATGAACTGATAGTGTGGGAAACGTTGATCTTTGAGTCCGGTAATTGCACTAAATACAATTGGCTCGACGCCAGCCTCCAGTAGATAAGGAATCTTATCCGTAATAGTTAAGCTTGCAGCACGCCCATCCATATTAAATGCATGCGTCAAGATCAACCAGCGTTTCTTGTCAGTTATTGCTGGTAGCTGCACGGTACTTTGAGTGCTCAAGAACAATATCCGATCTATCTAGTTGCCGGCAACGATTGACATCACAGCCATGCGCACCGCAATACCAAAGGTGACCTGATTCAGAATAACTGACTGAGGACCATCCGCTACCGCTGAATCAATTTCCACACCACGGTTCATGGGACCAGGGTGCATCACGATAGCATCCGGTTTAGCTAAGGCTAAGACTGTCTAAAGAAAGCATCGCCCTCTGGAACCTGACCTGCTTCCATGCGTTCTTTCTGAATACGCAAGGTCATGACAACGTCAACACCTTTTAACCCTTCTTCCATGCTGTGAAATACCTTCACTCCCAGCATATCTAGATCACTTGGCAAAAGACTCTCGGGTCCAATCGCACGAATATCTGTACAACCTAGGGTTCTTAAAGCACAAATATTCGATTTAGCAACTCGGCTATGCACAATATCGCCCACAATCGCCACTTTCAAACCGCTAAAGTCTTTCTTGAAGTGGCGCATTGTGTACATATCCAACAAGCCTTGGGTAGGATGCTGATGGCTACCATCGCCAGCATTGACTATGTGAACGTGTGCGGGAATATGCTGAGCAATCTCAATAGGTGCTCTGGAAACGCTATGACGCACCACAAAGATATCCGCCTGCATAGCCACTAAGTTATCAATCGTATCTAAAAGACTTTCACCTTTAGCTGTTGAGGAAGTAGAGATATCTAAATTAATGACATCGGCCGATAAGCGTTTAGCAGCAATCTCAAAAGTAGTGCGAGTGCGGGTGGAATTTTCAAAGAACAAATTGAAAACACTCTTGCCGCGAAGTAATGGAACTTTTTTTACCTCTCGTGCAGGATTGGTCACGCTGACAAACTGTTGTGCGGTATCGAGTATGTGAAGGATTTGCTCTTTTGGCAAACCTTCCAAAGTGAGCAAGTGAGTTAACTCACCAGCGGCATTGAATTGATTTACCGGGGCGTTTACTAAGTCGTTCATTCCGCTCATGCTGCACGCTCCTCTAATTGGAAGCTGAACTTGCCAGCATCATTTTTCTCTAAAACCAATATTTGATTATTGGGAACATTCACTGCCTCCCCTACAAAATCCGCTGAGATCGGCAACTCACGATTCTCACGATCAGCCAAGACCATCAACTCCACTTGCGCAGGTCTACCAAAATCAAATAACTCATTGAGTGCTGCACGAACTGTACGGCCAGTCAGCAATACATCATCGATCAAAATCACGTTTGCACCATTGACCTCAAAAGGAAGATGGGTAGACATGGTACTAGCAGTTCGCAGCGCTGTCATACCTTTCTCAGCATAGTCATCCCGATGAAACGCCACATTAATAACGCCAAAGTGAGGAAGATTTAAATCTGCGGCTAAACGCTCCGTAATCCACGCGCCGCCCATTGCAAGACCAGCCAACTCAAATGCATCGCCAGCCTTCTTGCGCTGACTCAAAGTCTCTAGTAATTTCAGGTAGGACTGCTCTGCATTCATCTCAACTAATCCAATTCTTCTCAACAAAATACTGCTCCAAAATTAAGGCCGCAGACTGCGCATCCAAATTGTCTCGCATATCGGGATCCCCCTCTAAAACGGCCGAGGAATAACGCTCATCCACCCATTCCACCGGCAAATGAAAGCGCCCCTGTAGTTGATCGCCAAAGCGACGAGCCTTGGCGCTCATTTCATGCTCCGTACCGTCAGGGTGGCAAGGAAGGCCGACTACTAGGCGATTGGGCTGCCACTCCTTTAAAAGCCCCTCAATGACTCTGAATGCAGCATCACTAGATGACTCTGTAATAGTTTTAATTGGCTGTCCTAGGCAAGTGAGGGTATTACCCACAGCAACACCAATACGCCGCGTCCCGAAGTCAAAAGCCATCACAGTAAACTCTGGGCCCTTCTTCAAGTTCTCAGGCATGCCCTGCCTCGCCAGATAGATGGGAGGGATTAAACCCCAAAAGACCCATCGTCCGCTCATAGCGCTGGCTAGAGGGCGTATTAAAAATAATCTCAATCATTTCCTTTTGGGATAAAGGAACATTGATCCAGCCATTGAGGCTAATCTCCTCCTCAAGCTGACCCGCACTCCAACCCGCATAACCCAAGGTCATTAAGAATTTACTAGGCCCAGAACCTATTGCGACAGCCTCAAGCACATCTTTTGATGTCGTCATGGTCAAACCGCCTGGAACCGCCAAAGAGGAGCTGTAAGCTATTTCTGTAGAGGGCTCATGCAAAACAAAACCACGTTCGATTTGCACTGGACCACCAAAATAGACCGGTTGTTCAGATACTGGCTCAGCCTCCAGCTTGACCTCAATTTTTTCAAATAAGGCGCCCATATCCAACTCAGTCGGGCGATTGATTACCAAGCCCATTGCGCCCTGCTCGGTATGTTCAAAAAGATAGATGACTGAACCCGCAAAATTGGGATCGACCATCCCAGGCATGGCAATGAGGAATTGGTTTGCCAGATGATCAGCAGAATAAGCAATTGAGGACCCAGCAACAGCTTGGGAGGTCTGGGTGGGTGTTGTAGCTTGACCCACAGGGGCTTTTTTAGCCGTGTTCATGTGGGTTTATTTTACCGAATTCTCTGTCCTGGCTAGATCTTTCCGGTGATCCAGTAGGCAAGAAGACCAACCCCTTCATGCATCACCTTATTCCAGTTTTGCACACCATCCTCCAGATCAAACTTACCCCAGCGAAGCTGATTGCCGGTTTGGTAGTCCACGGAGACTGGGATTACCTCAATTCCTTGTTTTTGGAAAATCTTTATCGATCGATACATGTGTGATGCCGAGGTGATTAGTAGCCAAGGTTTTGGGGGTGCATCAGCTTCTTTGGCGCTCTTAGCCTCTAACTCCAAGATCATGGGCTTCATCAACACGACATTTTCATAGGTATTGCGGGACTGATTTTCATAATGGGCATTTTTGTCTGGCAAGCCCTGCTCCGCCACCAACTGCTTGAAGGCATCCGCTTCAGAGATCCCCTTGGGAGAAAGACGCCCGGAGAAGCCACTAAAAATGTAGGGTAGATCTGGGTACTTGCGAATGAGCTCAAAGGCTTTGGTAACACGCTCAGCTGAGGAGTAAATGGATACCTCACCACGGTCTACTGCAATCTCACCACCCTCAATGGCGCCACCCAAAATAATGATTCCAGCAAACTCCGCCTCGGGCATCTGTGTAAGCTGAACCTTAGGAACGCTATCCTCAAGAGTCCTTAAAAAGACCTCTGAAGTTGGTAACCACCCAACTAGTAACAAGTCTGCCAGAGCTAAAAGCAAAAATTGTTTGCACAAATGGGGTTTTCTAAGGCTCAAAAATAACAAGCTGAGGACGACAAAAACAATGACCCAGTTCAGGGGCTCAATGCAAAACTGCACAATTTTAGAAAAAACAAAAAATAAAGTGTCTATAAATTAGCAATCTATTAGTAGGCAGCATATTACTCGCATGCCAAGCGAGTCGGCCTATTTGGCCCTAATATAGGGGCTATGAAAAAAGCTCTCGTTTGGCTCCGTCGCGACTTGCGTCTCTATGACAATACAGCGCTTCATCACGCCCTGAAAAATAATGCCCAAGTTTGGCTAGCGTTTATCTTCGATACCGATATTCTGGATCCACTGAAGTCTGAAGATCTAGATGCAAGCGGTCTAAAACATGATCGCCGCGTAGACTTTATTTGGCAAGGTCTGAAGCAAATCGACGAGCAATTACGTAAACAAGGTGGCGGACTGATTGTTCAGTATGGTGAACCCAATACGTGCATTCCGAAGATTGCGGAGATTTTGGGCGTCAATGCTGTATACGCCAATCATGACTATGAGCCCTCAGCCATTGCTCGAGATTTATCGGTAAGCACTTCACTCAATGAACTAGGTATTGGTTTTGAAACCTTTAAAGATCAAGTCATCTTTGAGAAGAAAGAAATTCTGACGAACTCCAATACGGTTTTTTCAGTCTTCACTCCCTACAAAAATAATTGGCTTAAAACCCTTCAAGAAAATGATATCGCTGCCTATGACTGCACTCCCAAAGAGGGACAGTGGGGCTCAATACCCAAAGCGCTACAAGGCAGTCTTCCAAGCCTGGAATCAATGGGCTTCACACCCACTGGGATTGAAACCTATCTACCACCAGGATCTGAAGGTGGTCAAAGTTTCTTAGAGGACTTTCTCCATCGCATTGACCAATACCAAATTGGCCGTGATTTTCCAGCTGTTAAAGGGGTGAGCTACCTATCGACACACCTTCGTTTTGGCATGCTCTCAATCCGAGGCCTGGTTCGAGAAGCTCATCGACGCATGCTTGCCGGTAGCATGGGTGCCACCATTTGGTTAAGCGAATTGATATGGCGAGATTTTTATTTCATGATTCTGGCCAATCATCCACGCCTTGCTGAGGGCGCAGCCTTCAAACCAGACTACGACAATATCGAATGGGAAAGCGGTGCCACAGCTAAGAAGCTATTTAAAGCTTGGTGCGAAGGCAAAACAGGTTACCCATTAGTAGATGCTGCTATGTGCCAACTGAACCAAAGTGGCTATATGCACAATCGTCTACGCATGGTGGTTGCCAGCTTTCTTACTAAGGATTTAGGAATTAATTGGCGCTGGGGCGAAGCCTATTTCGCGCAGCATCTCAACGACTTTGAACTTTCCTCCAATAATGGTGGCTGGCAGTGGGCCTCTTCATCCGGTTGTGATGCCCAGCCCTACTTCAGGATCTTTAATCCCATTACACAATCTGAAAAATTTGACCCCGAAGGTAAATTTATCCGTCGCTACTTACCGCAGCTGGAAAACTTATCCAAAAAATCTATTCATGCACCTTGGGAGGCTGGTCACTTGGAACTTGAAGCTGCTGGCATCGTATTGGGTCGCGACTATCCATTCCCGATCGTCAACCATGATGAGGCACGCAAGAAGACTTTAGTGCGCTACAGCGTAGTCAAAAAGGCAAACCCTGAAGAAGCTTGACCTAATTCAATGTTTTTCATCAAAACCGATTTAAGATAAGGTATGAGCAAAATCTACGCGGTTGGCGATGTTCAAGGATGTGCCCCATCCTTGAAAGCGCTCATCAAGAAACTCCCTGCTAAATCAAAGATCATTTTCTTAGGAGATCTTGTCAATCGCGGCCCTGACTCCCTAGGTACATTGCGCTATCTTAAAAGGCTTCAAGAGAGCCAACGTATCGAATGTATTTTAGGTAATCATGACCTGCATTTACTGGCTGTCGACGCTGGTTTACGTAAAACTAAAGGTTTAGATACTGTTCAGCCTATTCTCGATGCCCCTGATCGGGCAGAACTAATTTCTTGGTTGCGTCACCGGCCCATGGCACTGAGCAATGGCAAAGTCTTAACAGTGCATGCAGGGGTACTTCCGCAGTGGGACCTACAGCAAACAATTGAGTGTGCAAAAGAGGTGGAAAAGGCGCTGCGTAAAAAATCCTATAAAGATTTTTTAGCAAATATGTATGGCAATACTCCCAATAAATGGAGTAACTCCCTCAAAGGTTATGAGCGTCTTCGCGTCATTACCAATGCGCTGACCCGCATTCGCTTCTGTACTCCCAGTGGGACCATGGAGTTTGAGAGTAAAGAAGGTTTTGAGAATGGACCTAAAGGCTATGTGCCGTGGTTTAAAGCCCCCAAGAGAAAAACCGCTGATACGCTCATGTTCTTTGGACACTGGTCTACTTTAGGCTTATTGCGCAATAAGAATGTGATTGGATTAGATACCGGATGTGTGTGGGGCGGAAAACTCACAGCCATGGAAATCCCAGAATCTGGCAAGGATGGTCAAAAATTAGAGCTTATTCAGGTGGCTGGCTATGACCACCCTCTCCGAATGTAATCCTGCATCTCGATCTTTAAATCAACCAGACCATTTAGAGCTTTTTAAAAGCAGATCTTGCAGCTGTAATAATCTCATCCACTACAGCATTGTCATGCGCAATAGAAGTAAATCCAGCCTCATAGGCAGATGGGGCAAGGTATACGCCCTGATCTAACATCAAGTGGAAGAATTTCTTGAATGCCTCAATGTTGGTTTTAGTCACCGCTTCATATGAGGTGGGAACTTGATCAGCAAAATAAAAGCCGAACATCCCACCAACACTATCTACTGCAAACGGAACTTTTGCTTCATCTGCAGCCTGCTTTAGTCCCATCATCAGTTTTTCTGTCTGCCCTGTAAGGCACTCATAAAATCCAGCGCGAGAAACAATCTCCTAAGTCCTGCCGCTACCGCAACTGGATTGCCAGATAAGGTACCAGCTTGATAGACATTTCCCAGTGGCGCCAACTTTGACATGATTTCTTTTTTGCCACCGAAAGCTGCCATCGGCATCCCTCCACCCATGACCTTACCCAAACAAGTTAGGTCCGGAGTAATGCCTTGCAAGGATTGAGCGCCGCCTAATGCAACTCTAAATCCAGTCATCACTTCGTCGTAAATCAAAACACTGCCATATTGAGCAGTCAAAGTACGCATCGCAGATAAAAATGCTGCAGATGGTTGAATCAAATTCATATTGCCAGCTATCGGCTCCAGAATCACTGCAGCAATCTGATCACCCTGCTTTTTAAATACTTCTTCTAGTGCTGCAACATCGTTGTAAGGCAGTACTAAGGTATGCTTCACCAAATCCTGTGGAACGCCACCAGATGAGGGCGCATTTTGTGTTGAGTCAGCAAATGTCAGTAATCCAGATCCAGCCTTTACCAACAAACTGTCTGCGTGACCGTGGTAACAACCTTCAAATTTAATAATCAAATCTCGCCCGGTATAACCTCGCGCAAGACGCAGAGCGCTCATAGTGGCCTCAGTACCACTAGACACCATGCGTACTTGCTCAACGCTCGGCATGAGCTGGCAAATGCGTTCAGCCAACTCAATTTCACCCTCAGTAGGAGCGCCGTAGCTAAAGCTAGTTTCTGCAGCCTTCTGCACTGCCTCAACCACTTCAGGGTTAGCATGGCCAGCAATCATAGGGCCCCATGACATGATCAAATCGATGTAACGCTGTCCATCGGCATCCCAAAAATAAGGTCCCTTTGCCTTTGTTACAAAACGTGGCGTACCACCCACCTGACGAAAAGCCCGTACCGGGGAATTCACGCCTCCGGGAATCGTTTTTTGTGCACGCTCAAATAAGATGTCGTTTTGTCCCAAGATGCTATTCCTGATTTCGCTATTGATTTAAATATTTTTAGGTAGGTCGATTAAATTGCCATCATTTCAAAATCTTCTTTACGTGCGCCACACTCTGGGCATGTCCAATTCATTGGCACATCTTTCCACAATGTTCCAGGTGCAATTCCCTCCTCAGGCAAACCAGCAGCTTCGTCATAAACCCAGCCACAAATCAAACACATATACGTTTTAAATTCCATATCTTCCCTTTTTACTAATTGCAGTAACGAAACTATTTTAGATCTCGCTAGCCATCTCTTTTTGGATGCATTTCAAACTTAAAGAGCCTGCATTCCAAAGGGCCATTAAACAGCGGGGTACGCTTGGACTCCTTAATCCGCAGTTGTCCTGGCAAAGCCATATCTGCTGTGAGGACAAATACACTCCAGCCACCAAAAGCATCCTTCAGGTGTTGGCCAAACTGACGCAAAAATTCCACAAACTGAGGATCTTGCTCTTCTTGAGCTTGCAGTTTTTTGAGGGACTCTCTACTCGATCGTTTCGCACTTTGACGACCCGTTTCTACATTCTGCGCAAAGCGATCTTCAGTCACCTCTGCATCATCATAGACATCTTCTTCTGACTGCATATCTCGACCACGACCGCCTTTAATCGCCAAACGCTCACCGTAGGGAGGGTTTAAAAGCATCACGCCATCTTTTGCATTTTGAGGAGGTTTGCTCGCCAAAGCGTCAATCTGGCGAGTGACGGGTAAATCTGGCAATTGAGCACGCTGCCAATTGCCTTTAAACATTGCCACTAAGCGCTCGTTAATATCTCCGCCACTAATT
>NZ_NCJB01000496.1:0-1298 GCF_002282275.1 Polynucleobacter sp. 39-46-10
GTCACGGGGGCCTAGTCACCCAGTGAAGCTAAAAGTTCTAGGCTGAAATCTTTGCAATGACGGGAGCATGATCTGAAGGTTGCTCCCAAGTACGGGGCTCTTTATCGATAATGCTTTCTGTGCATTTATCTTTAAGGGCCTCGCTTAATAGAATGTGATCAATCCGCATTCCAGCACTTCTTCTGAAACCCATCATGCGGTAATCCCACCAGCTAAAGGATTTAGGCGCCTGTTCAAACATCCGATAAGAATCGGTAAGCCCTAGATTGAGTAGCTGCTGAAACGCCTCTCTTTCTGGTGGAGAAACGAGGTTTTGACCAATCCACTTAGAGGGGTCATGTACATCATCATCTGTAGGCGCGATGTTGAAATCCCCTAAAAGTGCTAAGCGACTGTTTTGGGCCAACTCTTCACTTAACCAATTTTCTAAGGCTTTGAGCCAAGCTAATTTGTAGACAAACTTATCGCTATCGGGTGATTGACCATTAGGGAAATAAGCTGATACCAAGCGAATAGGCTGCATTCCTTTAAAGCAAACTGTAGCCGCCAAAATACGCTGCTGTTCATCCGTGTTGCCAGGGATATTTCGGATTGGCTTTAAAAATGTCGTTTCATGATTGCTTGCAATCGAGGCTAATGCGGCTTTACGAACGATGATGGCAACACCGTTATAAGTCTTTTGACCAGCAGCAATACTGAGGTAACCCGCCTCTTCAAGCTCTTGATGTGGATACTTATCATCAGTGAGCTTAAGCTCCTGAAGGCACAGTGCATCAATCGGCTTTTTCACCTTCTCTTGATCCTGCAGCCATTTCAATACATGAGGTAAACGCACCTTCAATGAGTTGACATTCCACGCGGCAATCCTCACAGACTCAGCCATCAATACCAAGCTCCTGTAATTTACGCGTGATCGTATTGCGGCCAATTCCAAGGCGCTGGGCAGCTTCGACGCGTCTTCCGCGAGTTACTTCAAGAGCTGCCTGCAATACTGCTTTTTCAAACTTGGAACACAGGACGTCGTATACCTCTGAGTCTCCATCCTGTAGCATTTTGACTGCCAAACGGCCTAATCCACCCTCCCAGTCCGCTGAGCCAACTCTGCTCGCCACTTGTGCTGCAGGGTTAGATTCACCTTGCAATATGACTGGCTGTTCACCCGCCTCTGCCAAAATATCAGCAGGTAGATCGCTTACTCCAATAACATTAGACGGCGTCATTACTGTGAGCCAATGACAAAGATTTTCTAGTTGGCGCACGTTACCAGGAAATGGCATAACGCTAATTTCTTTTAAGAC
>NZ_NCJB01000096.1:0-15157 GCF_002282275.1 Polynucleobacter sp. 39-46-10
TTAATTTACTTTAATGTTCTTTTCTTTGAAATACTTCAATGCGCCTGAATGATACGTGATTGGCGTGGAGTTTTGTTTTTGATTCTCAAGGGTTACGTTGATGTATTCCTTGTGAGTGCGAACTAAGTCCAGCTTATTATCAAATACAGCCTTCACAATTTTGTAGGCTTCAGCATCAGGCATATTGGCATTTACAACAAGAATGTTGGCAACACCAGCAACTTTATTATCTGCAGTCATGCCGCTATAAGTTTCTTTTGGAATATTGGCAGCAAAGTAGAGGTTGCCATATTTCTTGTTCATTGCAGCAACTTCAGCAGCGTTATCAACCATGACGATTTTCATGCCAGGGCTATTAGCTAAGTCGGTTACAGCTGCAGTTGGCAAGCCACCAACCCAGAAAAAAGCATCAATTTTGCGGTCTTTGACTGCGTTGACAGATTCGGCAACGCTCAAACGCTCGCGCTTGACGTCTTTGTCTTTATCTAAGCCAGCAGCTTCGAGGAGACGGAAAGCCATCACTTCAGTTGCGCTACCTGGGGCGCCTGTACTCACGCGTTTGCCTTTAAGGTCCTTCATAGACTTAATGCCAGTGGAATCTACTGTCACAACGTGCATCAGGTTTGGATAGAGAACCAAGAGGGTGCGCAAGTCCACTTTCTTGTTAGCAAACTTACCTTCGCCCATTTGTGCGTCTTTAGCGGCATCAGCCATAGAGAAGCCAACGTATGGCTTGCCTGTACCGATGAGGTTGAGGTTATCAACTGAACCGCCAGTTACTTCGGCTGTAGCCGCCATACCTGGAACTTTGCTAGAAAGTACTGAGGCTAAGCCACCACCCATAGGGTAGTAAACACCGCCAGTACCGCCGGTTGCAATTGAGATGTTCTGTGCTTGTGCGGCACCGAAGAACATGGTGAGGGATAAGGCAATTACTTTAATAAGCTTCATTTTTTGTCTCCTGTTTTGATTCTATTTAATTAAAGGCCTGGCATGCTGAAGTTAATTTTTTGCAACTCACTCAGTAATTTAGCTTGCTGGTCTGCACTCAATTGCATGAGTGGTGGGCGGACGCGTAACCACTCGGAATCTTTGCTGAAGTGTGCAACTGCTGTTTTCATACCTGCAATCATTTGATATTGAGCAAATACAGAGCGTACTTGATCTAAGGCGGCTTGGCGTTGATCTGCGTCAGATTCTCTCCAATGCGACGCTAATTCAGCAATAGCCTTAGGGTTTACGTTAGCAGTAGCAGAGATGCAGCCAACGCCACCGGCCCGTAAAGCGCGCATCAGAAATACTTCGCTACCTGCATAAACGCGGAATCCTGATGGCGCTAGGAGCTTGATTACAGATTCTGTATATGCCCAATCACCAGAGCTATCTTTCATGCCAACAACAGTTTTTGGATATGCCTTTGCTAAACGCTCCAGCAAAGAAAGGCTGAGGTTGATTTTGGTAACTGGGGGGATGTTGTAGATATAAATTTGTAATCCAGCGTCACCCACCTTTTGAATCACTTCAGAGTAGTAGGCAAAAAGACCATCATCGGTCACATCTTTATAGTAGAACGGCGGCAGCATTAAGACGCCGGCACATTTATGTTGCACTGCATGTCGGGTCATGTTCACCGTAGCATCGATGGACGTAGCACCCGTGCCAGGCATCATATGGGCTGGGTTTAAGCCGCCCTCAACCAAGGTGGTTAACGTGGCCATCTTTTGGGGGGCGGAGATCGAGTTGGCTTCGGAGTTTGTCCCAAAGATTGCTTGGCCAACACCATTGGCTTCGAGCCATTGGCATTGCTTTAATAATTTTTGCGCATCTGGACTACCGTCTTCTTTAAATGGAGTCAATACAGGCGATAGCACCGCAGGTAGTGTGGAAGGGTGAAGGGAAATAGTCATTACTTACTCCAATTTAATTTTGTACTTCTGTCAGAAGAGGTCTTTTATTATAGAAAGCTTCTAAATTATCTATTGCTAAATTTGTCATCAATTGTCGCGTTTCGGAAGTGGCACTTCCAATATGCGGCGTTAGTAAGACATTATCAATATTTAAGAACCCAGGGTTTGGATTTGGTTCATTTTCGAATACATCCAGCGCTGCCCCAGCAATCCTATTTTGCTGCAGTGCAACTAAAAGTGCGGCCTCATCCACGACACTACCTCGGGCAATATTAATCAGATGGCCCTGAGGCCCCAGGGCTTCTAAGACTTCTGTGCCAACCATTTTTTCTGTTTCTGGGGTGGCAGGACAGGCAAGAAAGAGGACGTCACTGGCCTTAGCCAAGGACTTGATGTCAGGAAAGTACTCATAAGGGAGCTTTTTTCGGCTTGGGCCAGTGTAGGCAATTTTGACTTTGAAGTGCTCTAGGCGCTTGGCAAGGTCTTGGCCAATACGACCCATACCAGCTATACCCACTTGCTTGCCAGCAAGCGTCGTAGTGACTGTAAATAAACCTTTGGACCAGGCTTTGCTGTTAACAAATTCATGTGCCTGAGGAATGCGACGCAATAAACCAAAAAGCATGCCAATAGCTAGCTCGCAAACCGCGTCATTGAGAACCCCTGGGGTGTTGCTGGCCTTAATGCCTTTTTCTTGAAGGTAATCCAGGGGTAGGTTGTCATAGCCCACACCACATGTGGCCACCATCTTTACTGAAGGAAGTTTTTCAAGCAGTTGAATGGGCAGCTGCGTATTTGAGCGAATCAAAATACTCTCGTAAGAACCCGGCGGTATGCTGGCGTTGATATCAGGGAAGCGAACCGGGGTAATGCGCTGGTCGATTGCCATTTGCATTACTTCTGGAAATTGTCCGACCTGCAGTACTGAATTGACTGGGATCATGTCTCACTTACTTTTTTATTGGAATAATGAAAACATTGTAAGAGGATTTGTAATCCTTATCTTGCCCCCAAAGGAGAAATTGAGATGTTGTTTACCCCATCTGAAACTAAAGTTGTCATCGTTGGTGGCGGCACCATGGGTGCTGATGTGGCAGCTGTATGTGCACGCGGGGGTTGCGCGGTTCAGGTGCTTGAGCCGACCACGGAACGTCGCGCACTGTTGCCAGACTACTTTGCCAATACCATGACTGATCTGGGTTACGAGCATCGTCTGCATTTGCTTTCCACCGCTGGTTCATTGGATGAAATAGATTGGTCTGAGATTGATTTGGTGATTGAGTGTGTGCCCGAGCGTCTCGATATCAAGCAAGAGTTATTTGCCAAGTTGGAGCAATACGCAAAGCCGGAAGCAGTACTAGCAAGTAACAGCACCAGCTTTCCAATTAGCGATATTTCAACAGGTTTGAAAACCGCAGCGCGGATGATTGGTTTGCATTTCTTCATGCCAGCGCACTTAGTGCCCTGTGTAGAGGTGGTCTACGGCCAAAAGACTTCACCTATGGTTGGTGAAAGCTTATCTCGCTTAATGACAGCTTGCGGCATGGTGCCCGTCACCGTGAAAAAAGATTTACCGGGATTTCTAGCGAATCGTCTGCAGCATGCCTTGTCGCGCGAGGCCTTTGCGATGGTCGATGCTGGGATTGCCAGTTTGGAAGACATTGATAAAGCCGTTCGCTTTGGCTTTGGCTTTCGCTACATCGCTGCGGGACCAGCAATGCAGAGGGACCATGCTGGCTTAGATGTGCATGGCGCCGGGGGTGCGACGATTTATCCAACTCTGAATAATTCCCCCGATATTGCCAAATGCTTAAGTGATCGCATCGCCAGCGGTAAGTTGGGCATGAAAACTGGTGAGGGCTTTTATTCTTGGACCGCCGAGACAATGAAGGCAGAGCG
The DNA here is from genome assembly GCF_002282275.1 of Polynucleobacter sp. 39-46-10. Classification (NCBI taxonomy): domain Bacteria; kingdom Pseudomonadati; phylum Pseudomonadota; class Betaproteobacteria; order Burkholderiales; family Burkholderiaceae; genus Polynucleobacter; species Polynucleobacter sp. 39-46-10. The sequence continues at coordinate 3,807 of NZ_NCJB01000096.1, forward strand.
AGAGCGTTACCAAGAAGCACTCCGCGAAGGTTTAAAGATCATTCAGAAGGATCTGCCTGAGATTAAATAAAACAGGGCGCAATCTCATGCTTTGATTTATTCTGCAAAGATGAAGAAAATTATTCGCGTTTGGGATTTGCCGATTCGCCTGTTTCACTGGCTATTGGTTGTCGGGATTATTCTGAGTTTTGTCACCGTGAAGATCGGCGGCAATGCCATGGAGTGGCATGCGCGAGTTGGCTACTGTGTTTTAACGTTAATTATTTTTCGAATTTGCTGGGGCTTAATTGGCTCACACCATGCCCGTTTCATTCATTTTGTACCCAGCCCTAAAGGCTTGCTCAATTACCTCTCTGGAAAAGCCAAGGCGGGTCTTGGTCACAACCCATTAGGTGCTTTATCTGTTCTGGCGCTTCTCTTTTCAATTGGGCTTCAAGCAATCACCGGCCTTTTTGCAAACGACGATATTGCCTTTGAGGGGCCATTCGCAAAATATATTTCGAGCGGAACGGTTGAGCTCTTAACTTCGATTCATCGTCAGAATGAAAAGATTTTGATTGTGTTGATTGTTGTGCACCTGTGCGCAATTTTCTATTATCAAAAATTCAAAGGTGAAAATTTAATTAAGCCGATGTTACTGGGCGATAAAGAAATTGACCCAAGCGAGGAGACAAAGTATTTGCCATCTGACTTGGGTCAAGCCTCCAAGGACGGAGGTTTGCAACGCGGTCTTGCTTTATTGCTACTGAGCCTGATTGCCGTAATTCTGGGTTACTTGATTTCTCGCTGATTACTTTTTCTTAAAGTCATCATGGCAACCTTTGCAGCTAGCACCGGCTGCACCAAAAGCCTTTTTAATTGCCTCTTGATCACCTGACTGCGCGGCAGTATTAAGGTTCGCTACTGCCACTTGCATTTTCTCTGCAGCGGATTTGAACTTGGCGTTATCAGACCATACTCCTGACAATGCATTGCCACCTTCAGTGCCTGGACCAAAAGCTTGCCAAGGCAGTGTTGAGATTGTTGCAACAACCGCTGCATTCTTGGCTACTTCATCTTTATTGAATGGTGCTTCACCTTTCACTACTGCGCCAATTTTTCCAAAAGAATTAGCCATAACAGTAAATGCGCTCTGACGATATTTGATGGCATCTTCTGGTTTCTTAAACTGGGCGTATGCAATGCCACTAAGCAGCAAGGTTGATGCTAGGGTGGCTAAAACAAGATGTTTGAGTTTCATAAGGATCTCCAATAAGTTCAATCAATTTGGGGGTGAGGCTCTATCTGCTCAGCATACTCTCGAATACCGATCCTTGCAGATGGATTTATTTAGAAAACCATCTGCAATGGCAGCGTTATAAAGTAGATGATGGACTTAAAGAATGCTAGCAAAGGTTCCATCCAAAAGTTGCCAATAATCCCGGTAAATACAAGCCCAAGAACGATAAAGAAGCCCCACGGCTCTAGTCTTCCAAATGCAATAGATTGGCGCGCTGGCAATAGGCTGGACAAGATGCGACCTCCATCCAAAGGCGGCAGAGGAAATAAGTTAAATACCAGGAGGACTAGGTTCCAGGTGATGCCAGCCTGCGACATGGCTATCAAGAATCGCTCATCGATTCCAGATCCAGTTAAGAGAATCAAGATGGTGGCCCAAATCAGGGCTTGAGCGAAGTTTGACCCCGGTCCTGCTAAGGCAACCCAAATCGAGTCAATTCTGGGGTTGCGCAAGCGCCCAAAGTTAACCGGTACTGGCTTGGCATACCCGATCAAAAATGGTGAGCTGGCCAAAATCAGCATCAAAGGGATGAGGATGGTCCCCATGGGATCTATATGTTTCAGTGGGTTGAGGCTGACCCTTCCGAGCATATAGGCCGTATTGTCACCAAAATGGCGAGCCGCATAACCATGGGCTGCTTCGTGGATGGTGATGGCAAAAATCAAGGGAATCGCATTAATCGCAATAGCTTGGATAGAATAGTCAGTAATCATGGCAATATGATATCCATAGGAGCAAAAAGTGACTGACGATAAAAAACCCGAATCAAAAACCTCAGCTAAGCCCATAGCAGCCAAGCCAGTAGCCCGTCCACCAGCCCCCAAAGGCCCATCCGGCCCTGGTGGTAGGCCTCAGGCAGGCTTTGGAGGCGGAAAAGCTATGATGCGCAAGGCTGGCCGCGGCCGATAGTGGATAATTGCAGCATCAATTAATGTGTTTAATGAGGATTCAGTATGAACGAATGGCATAACGAGTCGAAAGACGAAATCAATAAGAAAATCATCACTTTGATCGTGATGTTGGCAGCCGCTACTAGCTTGGCTATTTTGTTTGCATTGGTTGCGGCTCATACTGGTTACGTATTCGGCTAATCTACATTAATGACTAGCCATCGCCAACCTGCAGTATTTGCTGGCCATGGCAGTCCGATGTACGCCATTGAGCCCAATCGCTTTACAGCGGCTTGGGCCAATCTTGGTAAATCACTCAAACGCCCAGATGCCATCCTTGTCATCTCGGCACATTGGGTAACCCGCGGAGTTTGGGTTACTGCAATGCCTAAACCTAAAACCATTCACGACTTTGGCGGATTTCCGCAAGCCTTGTTTGATGTTCAGTACCCAGCGCCTGGCAGTCCTGCGTTGGCTGATCGAGTTAAAGAATTGCTCGATGTTCCTGTTGTGCTTGAAGAAAATGAATGGGGTATTGATCACGGCGCTTGGTCTGTTCTCAAATACCTCTATCCAGAGGCCGGCATTCCTGTAGTTCAGCTAAGTCTAGATGGCTCAATGTCTGCTAGTGAGCACTACGAACTCGCCAAGAAACTACGCCCTTTGCGTGATGAGAACATTTTGATTTTGGCTAGCGGTAATGTTGTCCATAACTTGCGTACTATTTAGCGGTAATGTTGTCCATAACTTGCGTACTATTCATTGGGAGGAGGGGGCAGCACCTTATCCCTGGGCTGGTGAGTTCAATGATTTCTTTGTTTCAGAAATGAAAGCAAATCATCATGAGGCTTTGATTCATTGGGAACAATTTGGTGACTCCGCTCATTTGGCTATCCCGACTCCTGAACATTACTGGCCTGCTTTATATGTACTTGCACTGCAAGAGCAAGGTGAGGCACCTAAGGTATTGGTTGATGGAGTAGAAATGGGCTCCATCAGCATGCTTACTTTTTCAATTCAATAAATATTTAATATGTGGCCATCTATACTTGTAGTCTTTTGCGGCGCTGGTCTCGGAGCTTTACTAAGAGCGGGATTTAATCTTGCAACAGTTGGCCTGGAAGCGACGCTTCCTTTGGGAACATTCATTTCTAATATGGTTGGTGGCTACTTGATTGGAATTGCCGTAGCCTTCTTTGGTAATAACCCAAGCCTTTCCCCTGAGTGGAAGTTATTCATCATTACGGGTTTCTTGGGCGGCCTCACTACCTTCTCTAGCTTTTCTGCTGATGTAGTGGCTTTTATGCAGCGTGGAGAGCTTGCTTGGGCGTTTGGGACGGTGATGCTGAATTTAGTTGGATCACTAACCTTAACCTTCTTGGGTATCTTGACTTACCAAGCGCTGAAGTAGTTCCTTCGAATTGGCTTTCGGGCGGAGTATTTAAATAAGCCCTAGGGCGCCTAAGATTGCACCTAAGCCAATTAAATACAAAGGGTGCCAGCGAGTCAAAACAGTGACCCCGATGGTCAGTACCGTGAGTGCATATGCTGCGTATGAGTGATTGATTTGTAAGGCAATCTGCCATGCTGAAGATAGAACTAGACCAATAGCAAGGGCTGCAGCCGCATACTGAATGGACTTCTTTTTATGTGCATCCTGCATGCCCAATATTAGGCGCTGTAAGTGGTAAACCAGAATAGATGATGGCCATGCAATCGCAATGGTTGCAATTAAGGCGCCCAAAACACCATAGACGTGCCAGCCAATCAGAGTAACTGTCATGAAGTTGGGTCCTGGTGCAGCTTGAGCAATAGCGAAATAATCTGCAAAAGTTTGTAGGTCAATCCAGTGCTCTTGATATACCGATAAATTGAGTAGACTTGGAAGCAGGGCATTCACCCCTCCAAAGGCAATCAACGAAAAAGCAGAAAGCTTTAGAAAGAGGCTTAGCAAGATGCTCATAGTTTGTGAGCTTTCTTTTGCGCCAAAATCCAGGCAAGTGGCGATGCAATTAATACCACCCAACCAAGACCGAGCTGGTAATAGCTCGCGGCAATGACTGTTACGACCACCACCAGCAGCATTGCTGGAAAGCGAAACTCATCGCGCAACATTTTGATTCCTGTGGAGGCGATTAAACCAACACCAACCGCAGAAATGCCTCGCAGTATTCCTTGGATAGATTCCATATAACTGTAATGTGTATACAGAATGGCCAACAGCATCACAATGCAGATGGGCCCTAGCGTTAACCCAAGAACGGCAGCTAATGCGCCCTTAGCGCCAGCAAAGCGAGAGCCAATACAAACTGCAAGATTGACAATATTAGGGCCTGGGACAATTTGGCAGATACCCAGAATAGCGCTGAATTCCTCAGAGCTTAATACCTTATCTCGTTCGACTAAGGTGCGACGAGCCCAAGGTAAAACGCCGCCAAAACCGGACATTCCAATTTTGCTGAAGCTGATAAATAATTCTGTAGGGGTAAGCGTCTTCAAAAAAATTACAGTTCGAATGGATGTGGGATGGGCTTTTGATCAATCCATGCCTCCAAGGTATCAACGATTCCTTTGGAGAACATTGCAAAAACAGGTTCAGCTACAAACCCTAGATGCGGTGTAGTGAGTAGGTTGGGGGCGTTCCTCAGTACATCATTTTCAGGTAGTGGCTCAGTGTCGAAGACATCAATTGCCGCTTGACCGGGTCTGCCAGCTGCAAGTGCATCTTGTAGAGCCTGTGTATGAATGAGGGCAGAGCGAGAGGTATTCACTAGGAGGGCGTCAGGTCGCATCATTGCCAATTCGTCAACGCCGATCAATCCCTTGGTATTGGGCCCAGCTACAAGATGCAGGCTCACAACCTTAGATGTCTTCAATAACTCTTCCAGGCTGACTGATTTAGCATCTTGGGCGGCAGCCCGTTCAGGCGTCATATTGGGGCTCCAAGTGACAAGCTCCATTCCAAAAGCCTTGCCTACGCGGGCAACAGCACTGCCGATTGAGCCTAAGCCAATAATTCCGAGGCGTTCACTAGACAGCATTGGTAAAACAGAAAGTTCATCGCGCCAGCTACCAGAGTGCATCAGCTGATTTTGAGTGATCAACCGTTTTGAGGCCCCCAAAATCAAGGCCCAAGTTAGCTCGGTAGTCGTTTCTTTGGATGGACCCCCTGGTGTGCAGGCAATCGGAATATTCCGGGATATCAGTGATGGCGCGTTTAGTGTGCCATTACGCTTGCCGGTAAATACAAATAGCTTGAGCTTTGGGAGGCGCGCAATCAACTCTTCGTTAAATGGGGTGCGATCTCTCACCAGCACAATCACCTCGGCATCTTTAACTGCCTCATATAGCGCTTCATCATGCAGGGCCTCATGATGAATCGCGATATGGCAATGCTGATCCACTTTGGTCCAATTGGAAAAGCGACGTAGGGCGCGCTCATAGTCACCAAGAATGACAACGTTAGGTAAATTAGCCATGTCTCTAATATCGTTATTTATTGTGCTGTTTGAGTTTACTATCTATCTACATTGATTTTGACAAAAGGAATACCCATGATTTTGGAGCACTGCGATATTGAAATTGACCCTAGCAAGTCTGCCGAGTTTGAGGAGGCCATTTTGCGCGGTGTAAATACTGTCATCGCTAAAGCCAAAGGTTTTCAGGGATTTAAGGTTAATCGCACCATAGAAAATCCGGCGCGTTATCTATTGTTGATTTACTGGGATACCCTGGAAAACCACACGGTAGATTTTCGTGGATCAGATGCATTTGCTGATTGGCGAGCCATTGTTGGCCCATTCTTCACAAAACCACCTTTTGTTGAGCATATGACCTTGGTGGGTAAGTCTGGGTAATCGCTTTTTTAGGTCTTGAGTTTTTTGCGAATGGAGCGCTCCACTGGAATGGAATCCAGGTTGGGCTCCAAAGCCTCTCGCTCATCAAATACAAAGCAAGTGCCCGTGTAGTGGGCCGATCCGACTTCCTCAAAGTACTTGAGAATGCCACCTTCCAATTGGTAGCTATGCTCCATACCAATCTCGCGCATATAGAGGCCTGACTTTTCACAGCGAATACCGCCGGTACAAAAGCTCACGAGAGTCTTGTCGGCTAGCTCATCTTTTCTTCCTGAAATTGCCTCAGGAAATTCGGTAAATTTTTCGATATTAAAATGCAGTGCATTCTCAAATGTCCCGTACTCAACTTCGAATGCATTACGTGTATCCACCATCACTACAGGGCGCCCCAAATCATCTGTGCCTCGATCAAGCCAATCTTGTAATTTTTTTGGTGCAATGAAATTTGCACGACCTTCTTCGGGACGAATCATCGGGTGATTCATTCGAATGATTTCATTCTTAATTTTGACCAACATTTTTTTGAATGGCTGTGATTCAGACCAACTATCTTTTGACTCCAATGATTTGAAGCGATGATCAAGTCGAAGCCAGTCTAAGAAGCCACGTAATTCGGTCTCGTTGCCAGCTAAGAACATGTTGATGCCTTCACCTGTCAGCAGGATGGTTCCCTTGAGGTTCCGGGCATTGCACTCATCGAGAATTTTGGCGCGCAACTTAGCCAGATTGTCTAGACTGACAAATAAGTAGGCGGCTATGTTCAGGATCGGTTTCATGGCAAGTGTTTTATGGTGATATAAACATTATCGAGGAAGACGGTATTCGAGTGATAATCTAGGCTCTTACATGCCCATTTTCATAAAATTACCTATCAAAAGCACCTATGTCTGAACGTTTAATTCCTTACCAGCCGATGGACTTGGCAGAACCTGCTGAGCTAGTAGCCGCAATTCGCCAGCGTCGGGGTGGCCAGTTCATTAATCTAGATCGCATGCTGTTGCATAGCACCCCGATTGCTGAGGGCTGGAATCATTTCGTTGGCGAGATACGCAATAACCTCTCCCTAGATCCAAAGCTGCGCGAACTCGCCATGTGTGGGGTGGCCGTTCTCAATGGTGCTGAGTATGAGTTTTTTCATCATGCGCCTCCATTTATCAAAGCGGGGGGTACTGAGGAGCAAGTCAAGGCGCTGCGTTTAATTGGCCAGCCTAGTTTCCCCAGGGATCTATTCTCCGCAGTTGAAAACGATGCGGCAGAGTTAACGTTCCAGATGACTCGCAACATCCAGGTTGATGGCGCCATCATGAAACGCTTGCAAATGGCTCTTGGCAATACCGATACGGTTGAGCTTGTCACTGTGGTGGCAGCCTACAACATGGTTTCTCGATTTTTGATTGCCTTGGATGTGAATCCTGAGGAGCATCCTCCTGAGTAATTCATGAATCAGAATGGCTCCATTTACTGGGAAGAGCAGGGTCAGACTTGCTCAGCAGTTTGGCGCTCTGAAAATGGCATAGCGCCCCATAAAAAAGTAGTGACTGCCGACGACACCGTAACGGCCGATGATGCCTATCGTTTGGCGTGCGAGGGAACGGCAATTCTTTGGAGGGGGGACTTCCAAAACGCCCGCCAGTTACTGCAGGCTTTAGTGCGACGGATTGATAAGCCTTCAAAGAAATCGAAGCGTGCGAGTAAGAGGGTCGGCAAGCCCGATGAGCTCACCCCTCAGAAAACAGCAAAAGATATTTTCAATCAACATCGCCTGATTCAGTCTCAACGAGCCAGGATTTTGGGTATGCTTTTAATTCAATGTAATCCAGATCACAGTATTTCATTGCGACGCCCACCCAATATTGCACAAGCATGTTCTGAAGCATATGGGGTTGTGACCCAATCTTATGTGGTTTCTTTGCGCGAACTCTTGGGTGTAGTTAGTGCACATGAGTGGCGCAAGAATGGTTTACCTATTCTGGCGGATGGCAATGGCGAGCCAATCTGCGTGCACCCGCATTACGGCGTGTTCTCACCCGTTCGTGGTGAGTACATTGAGCTTGTCTGTAATGCTCCATTACCTAAAGCTTTAGATCTTGAATCTACTGCTTTTGACATTGGTGTTGGTACTGGTGTGCTGTCGATTATCTTGGCAATGCGGGATGTACGCAAAATCATTGCGACCGACCAAGATGATCGAGCAATCACCTGCGCCAAAGAAAATATTGCACTTTTGAATTTGAACTCTCAAGTGGAGATCGTTAAAGCCAATTTATTTCCAGCTGGGCAGGCTGCGTTAATTGTTTGCAATCCGCCATGGGTGCCTGCAAGGCCGAGCTCCGCTCTTGAGCATGCGGTGTATGACCCCGATAGTCAAATGCTCAAAGGATTTTTGCTTGGATTGAAGGATCACCTGTTGCCACAGGGCGAGGGTTGGTTAATTCTGTCTGACTTAGCCGAGCATCTCGAGCTGAGAACTCGACAAGAACTACTCTCTTGGATTGAGGATGCGGGATTGCTTGTTTTGGATCGCATTGATACCAAACCCAAACATCCCAAAGCCTTTGATGATTCAGATTCGCTGTATTTCGCCAGAGCAGCTGAAATCACCTCGCTTTGGCGATTGGGCGTTAAGCAAGCGCCACTCTAAATCAGTGCTTATTTAGCGAATAGCTGACTTGGATCTTCGAATGCCTTGAATTCAAGGGCATTGCCAGCGGGATCGAGGAAGAACATAGTCGCCTGTTCACCTACTTTCCCTTTAAACCGAATCTGTGGCTCGATGATGAATTTCATGCCGCTACTTTTTAATTTGTCAGCTAGTGCATGCCAATCGGGCATCGTTAAAACAACTCCAAAATGTTTTACAGGAACTTGATGTCCGTCAACCTCATTTGCTGCTGCATGGCCGCATTCTTCAGGGGCTAGGTGCGCAACTAATTGGTGTCCAAAGAAATCAAAGTCAATCCATTCATCTGAGCTACGGCCCTCTGCGCAACCTAGGGTGCTGCCATAAAAAGTACGAGCTGCCTCTAAGTTATCTACGGGAAAGGCAAGGTGAAATGGTTGAATACTGGACATGATGGCCTTTAGTGAAAGCTAGGTGGTTGTGTATACGACAATTTTTAAAGTTTAGTATATTTAAGCAAAAAATATATTGATATTCAACGGAGACTAATATCTTGAGCATTCTATTAGGCGGGCTATGAGCAGCAGTTCTGATAAAACCAAAAAACCAGCGTCTGAGAGCGGACTGCGTAAAGGCTTAACCAGCTACGGCGATAAAGGCTTCTCATTATTTTTGCGTAAGGCGTTTATTAAGGGTGCAGGGTATACCAATAGCGCATTAGATCGTCCTGTCATTGGGATTATCAATACTGGCAGTGCCTACAATCCCTGTCACGGCAATATGCCGCAATTGATTGAGGCTGTAAAGCGCGGTGTGATGTTGGCAGGGGGTTTGCCAATGGACTTTCCAACGATTTCCATTCATGAAAGCTTTGCTGCTCCCACCAGCATGTATTTGCGCAACCTGATGTCAATGGACACTGAGGAGATGCTTCGTGCTCAACCAATGGATGCGGTAGTCATGATTGGTGGTTGCGATAAAACGGTGCCAGCACAAATGATGGGCGCAGCCTCAGCGGGTCTACCTGCTATTCAGTTGATCACAGGTTCAATGCTGACTGGTTCACATCGAAGTGAGCGTGTAGGTGCGTGCACTGACTGTCGACGCTATTGGGGAAAATTCCGCGCTGGCGAAATTGATGAAGTTGAAAAAGACGAAGTGAATGACCGGTTAGTGGCCAGCGTTGGTACCTGCTCAGTGATGGGTACTGCCAGCACGATGGCCTGCATCTCTGAGGCATTGGGTATGACTGTACCTGGAGGGGCTACTCCACCTGCGGTAACTGCAGATCGAATTCGGATTGCAGAAGAGACTGGAACCCGTGCCGTGCAGATGGCAAAAGATGGCTTAACAATTGACAAGGTATTAACAGCAGACGCTTTTGAAAATGCGATGCGTGTTTTATTGGCCATTGGTGGATCAACTAACGGCATCGTTCACTTGGCTGCGATTGCTGGACGCATGGGTTTAGAAATTGATTTAGATGCTCTCGATAAGATGGGTGATGAGACGCCGGTGCTAGTTGATCTGAAGCCATCTGGCGATCACTACATGGAGAACTTCCATGACGCCGGCGGTATGGCAACATTGCTGCGCGAGCTAAAGCCTCTTTTAAAGCTAGATGCGATGACAGTGACTGGCCGCACTTTAGGTGAGGAGATAGATGCAGCGCCCCCAAGTTTTAAGCAAGACGTCGTGCGCAAATTTGATAACCCAATTTATCCACGCGGCAGTATTGCGGTCTTGCATGGCAACTTAGCCCCTAGTGGCGCCATCATCAAACAATCAGCTGCCAATGAAAAACTGATGGAGCATGAAGGTCGTGCTGTTGTCTTTGAAAATAGTGAAGATCTCGCCAATCGGATTGATAGTCCAGACTTGGATGTCACGGCAGATGATATTTTGGTGCTCAAGAATATTGGTCCTAAAGGCGCTCCTGGCATGCCTGAGGCTGGATATATCCCAATCCCTATGAAACTCGCCAAGGCAGGCGTAAAAGATATTGTGCGCATCTCTGATGGTCGTATGAGCGGAACGGCGTTTGGAACAATTGTGTTGCATGTGACTCCAGAGGCTGCAGTCGGTGGGCCACTTGCGCAGGTAAAGAATGGTGATCGCATTCGTTTGAGCGTAAAAAATCGTGAGATTAGTTTATTGGTCTCAGAGGAAGAGCTGGCGAAGCGTGTAAAAGAAAATCCAGTGATCGAACCCACTGCAGAGCGTGGTTACTTAAAGCTATTCTTAGATACGGTTACACAAGCAGATAAGGGTGTTGATTTTGATTTCTTGAGGGCGGCAAAGATGGTTGGTAAAACACCCAAGCGTTAATCCAACTCATACGAAGTAAAAAATAGAAGCAAAGAAAAACGCCACCCATTGAGGTGGCGTTTGACTGTTGAGTAAAACAATTTACTTCAAAATGGTGGAACCGGCGGGAATCGAACCCGCGTCCGCAAATCCTCTACAACAAGTTCTACATACTTAGTCATGTCATTTAATTTAGCTAGCTAGTCACAGACTGACATGTTCCACGCTGGCGATTCACTTAGTTTTCGAACCATTCCCCGTGACATGAAATGATCTTATCTCTTGTAAATGACCCTGATCTAGCTTGCGCTAGCTGACCCAAGAGAGAATCAGTTCAGGGGCAACCGCAATTAAGCGGCTAGTGCGAAACGTTCGTCGTTTGCAGTTATTACATTCCC
>NZ_NCJB01000497.1:0-1296 GCF_002282275.1 Polynucleobacter sp. 39-46-10
GAGGTGTCGCTCGGCTAAGTTATCCATGTTGTGCGGCATATGTGATTCAAGTACATAAGACTCCAGCATGGTGTCAAATGCAATGCCCTGCAAAGTAATGTTGTAGTTCGCAAATATATGGCTATCGTACTTGAGGTTTTGACCTACCTTCAAATACAAAGCGCTTTCCAACCAAGGCTTCAGGCGGGCTAAGACTAATTCACGACTGAGTTGAGCCTCCCCATTACGGTGCGCCACTGGGATATAGCAGGCCTCTCCAGAGGTGACACAAAGCGAGATACCGACAATCTCAGCAGCTAGCGCATCCAAGCTAGTAGTTTCTGTGTCGACAGCTGTTAGTTCTGCACCTTCAATTTTTTTAATCCAGCGGTCTAGTGCAACCTCATCCACCACACACTCATAGTGTTTGGCAATAGCGCCTTGCAGATCCATTGTTTCTTGCGATAAGGCAGTTGTTGCCTCTGTAGCAGTAGGGCCAAACTTCTTGGTGTCAGCTTTTACATCTTCTTCCGAAGAATTTTTGATGGGACTGCCAGCTAAATCAAAACCGCCGCTAGCTTCAGGAGCCACTCCGCCCAACTGCTTCTCCACATCACGCAACCAAGTTTTAAATGCGTAGCGTTCAAACAGTTCACGCAAAAGCGGTGCATCCTCTGGTTTTGCGTGCAAGTCATCCAAGCCTGGAAGATGGGAGGATAAGTCGCAATCCGTTTTCACAGTAATCAACTGTCGCGCTTGTGGAAGCCACTCCAAACTATTGCGCAAGTTCTCGCCTACAACACCCTTCACTTGATCGGCATTTGCCATCAATTTATCCAGGTCACCAAACTCAGCTAACCATTTGTTGGCTGTTTTAGGGCCCGCCTTCGGAACACCGGGTACGTTGTCGACGGTATCCCCAATGATCGACAGGTAATCTACGATGCGCTCTGGAGGTACGCCGAATTTTTCGATAACACCATCGATATCCAACTTCTCATTGGTCATCGTATTAATCAAGGTAACCGAGGAATTCACTAACTGAGCCAAATCTTTGTCGCCGGTAGAAATAATGGTTTCCCAGCCAGCTTGGGTAGCTTGGCAAGCCAAGGTACCAATCACATCATCAGCCTCAACCCCAGAAACCATCAGTACTGGCCAGCCTAAGGCCTTGACCATCGCATGGATCGGCTCAATTTGTTTGACTAAATCTTCAGGCATGGGGGAGCGGTGCGCCTTGTACTCAGAGTACATTTCATCCCGGAAAGTCTTACCTTTGGCGTCAAAAACACAGGCAATATGGTCAGCCTTGAGTTC
>NZ_NCJB01000498.1:0-1295 GCF_002282275.1 Polynucleobacter sp. 39-46-10
CACCAAATTTAACGGAAATATTTTCAAACAGGGGTTTTGCCCCAAACTGCATAGTGATATTAGATGCGGACAGCACGGATGTGTTCTTACTTTCTGATAGGTCAATACTAGGGTGCAGATGCAAGTTTTGCATCAAAGACCGTTATTTTAACGGCTTGCGCTCAAAAAAGCCGTAATTTAGACTTTCAGCTTAAATGGCGTGAAATTCGTATGAATATCGAAGTGGTCTTGGTTTTCCTTGCGTTTCAGAAAACCAACCACCCAGTAGGTTAAAGGTGTTGCCAGAACCTCCCAGGCGGTCTTCAGAACGTATTGAGAGATCGCGACAGCCAAGACCTCATTTAGAGGCCAGAGGCCGTAAAAAGCCAGCATATAGAACAAGGAGGAGTCCACCAACTCCCCGCAAGCTGTAGAGCCTATCGTGCGCATCCAAAGATGACGACCCTGCGTCAAGATCTTCATTTTGGCCAAGGTATAACTATTAACAAAACTGCCGCACCAAAATGCGACCATAGAGGCAAGAGCAACCCTCCAAGAATTGCCAAATACCGTCTCCATACCTTGCTGGTAGTTAGCCATATAAGAACCTGGAGCAACTGGCAACGCAATTACCGCTTGAGCCATGATGGCGGCAAAAGCTAGGGCCGTAAAACCAGCCCATACTGCCCGGCGATCATAGGCATAGCCATAGACCTCGGTGAGTATGTCGCCAAAAAAATAAGCAATCGGAAAAAACAGGATCCCCGCCCCAAATGTCACATTACCGAAATACGGCAGATCCAATGTCGCAGCCTTCCCGGCACCAATAAAGTTGGAGCACAGCAGGACTACGACAAAGGCTGTCAGTATGAGGTCGTAGTAGCGGTGGTGGCGTCTGGGTGCGTCCATCAAACAAGAAAAAAATGGATAATGGAAAGAGAATATCTGCAATCAAGGAATTTCACAGAGTGCAGATTAAAAACCAAGATAGGACAACAAAGAACCATGAGCAAAGCTAGTTTTAATTGGGCAGACCCCCTACTCCTCGATACACAATTAAGCGAAGATGAGCGCATGGTGCGTGACGCTGCTGCTGAATATGCTCAGGGCCGTTTAATGCCGCGTATTCATGATGCCTATCGCAATGAAACTACCGATCCAGCCATCTTCCGTGAAATGGGTGAGCTTGGTCTTTTAGGCATCACCATTCCCGAAGAATATGGTGGCGCAAATCTCAATTACGTTTCTTATGGATTGATCGCACGTGAAATTGAGCGCGTGGACTCTGGATATCGTTCCATGATGAGCGTGCAATC
>NZ_NCJB01000097.1:0-8477 GCF_002282275.1 Polynucleobacter sp. 39-46-10
GATGCCTGCTAAGGCCAGAGTGGAGCGAAGTTCAGAAGGATTCATGGGAAAGGGCTATATTAACAAGTTACGCTAAAAAATCATGAATAACGAAATTAAGATCCGCGGTGCACGCACGCACAACCTCAAAAACATCAATCTAGATATCCCTAGAGAGAAACTGGTCGTTTTGACTGGCTTGTCTGGCTCAGGCAAAAGCTCATTGGCTTTTGACACCCTATATGCCGAAGGCCAACGTCGCTATGTAGAGTCCTTATCGGCTTACGCACGCCAGTTTTTGCAGTTAATGGAAAAGCCTGATGTCGATACGATAGAAGGCCTGTCCCCGGCAATCTCAATTGAGCAAAAAGCCACTAGCCATAATCCGCGCTCAACCGTGGGTACGGTGACAGAAATTCATGATTACTTGCGCTTACTCTTTGCCCGCGCTGGTACCCCGCATTGCCCAGACCACGATCTGCCATTGGAGGCACAAAGCGTCTCTCAAATGGTGGATACGGTTTTAGCAATGCCTGAAGATACCAAGCTCATGATTCTGGCTCCGGTAGTTAGTGAACGTAAAGGCGAATTCGTTGACTTATTCCAAGATCTCCAAGCCCAAGGCTTTGTTCGCTTTCGTGTGCGCTCTGGTGGCGGCACAACCAATACTGCCAAAGCAGAAATCTTTGAAGTGGATCAATTGCCGACACTAAAGAAGAACGACAAGCACTCTATTGAAGTAGTGGTAGATCGCATCAAAGTGCGTCCTGATATTCAGCAACGTGTAGCGGAATCCTTCGAGACAGCTCTACGTCTTGCTGACGGCAAGGCCATGATTGTCAATATGGACACCGGCAAGGAAATGATTTTCTCTAGCAAGTTTGCTTGCCCCATCTGCTCGTATTCATTGCAAGAGCTAGAGCCACGGCTCTTCTCATTTAATAACCCAATGGGTGCGTGCCCATCTTGCGATGGCCTAGGCCATCAGTCTTTTTTTGATCCTAAACGCATTGTTGCGCACCCTGATTTATCACTTGCATCTGGTGCTATCAAAGGTTGGGATCGTCGCAATCAGTTTTATTTCAAACTCTTACAGACACTCGCAAAGCATGGTGGTTTTGACGTCGAAAAACCCTTTGAAACTTTAAATAAGAAACAGCAAGATCTCATTTTGCTGGGCTCGGGTGATGTCACTATTCCATTTGAGTACATCAATGAGCGTGGCAAAAACAGCATTCGCGAGCATGCCTTCGAGGGCATTGTTGCCAACTTTGAGCGTCGCTATCGTGAGACTGACTCAGCAACAGTTCGGGAAGAATTATCACGCTACCAAAATGTACAAACCTGTCCATCATGCAACGGTAGTCGTTTACGCAAAGAAGCTCGCTTTGTCAAAGTAGGTGACGGCAAGCAGTCTCGCGCCATTTATGAAATCAGCGCCCTACCTTTAAAAGAAGCGAAAGAATATTTTGAGTCATTAGAGCTCAAAGGAGCTAAACGGGAAATCGCCGACAAGATTGTTAAAGAGATTGGCTCACGTCTGCGCTTCCTCAATGATGTGGGTCTAGATTATCTTTCTCTAGAACGCAGCGCAGATACGCTCTCTGGTGGCGAAGCGCAGCGTATTCGCCTGGCATCGCAGATTGGCTCCGGCCTAACTGGTGTCATGTATGTACTAGATGAGCCTTCGATTGGCCTGCATCAGCGTGACAACGATAGACTCATCGGAACACTCAAGCATTTGCGTGATCTGGGCAATAGCGTTTTAGTAGTTGAGCATGACGAGGACATGATTCGCGCTTCTGACTATGTCATTGATATTGGTCCTGGCGCTGGCGTGCATGGTGGTGAAGTAGTAGCCGAAGGTACTCCTGCAGAGGTGGAAGCCAATCTAAAGTCTTTAACAGGCGCCTACCTATCTGGTCGTGAGTGGATTGCAGTTCCAGAAAAACGCATTCCAGTAAATGACAAGTTCTTAGAAATCATCGGTGCACGTGGCAACAATTTGCAATCCGTTCATGCCAAGATTCCAGTCGGCCTATTAACCTGTGTCACCGGTGTCTCTGGCTCTGGCAAGTCGACGCTGATTAACGACACACTGCACCATGCAGTTGCACAGCATATTTATGGATCGAATGCTGAGCCTGCAGCACATGATGCGATTAAGGGCTTAGAAAACTTTGACAAGGTCATTAGCGTCGACCAATCTCCAATTGGCAGAACGCCCCGCTCCAACCCTGCTACTTACACCGGATTATTTACACCGATTAGAGAGCTCTTCTGTGGTGTACCTGCCGCACGTGAGCGCGGATATGAAGCTGGACGTTTTTCTTTCAACGTCAAAGGTGGTCGTTGCGATGCCTGCGAAGGCGATGGCGTTATTAAAGTCGAAATGCACTTCTTGCCAGACGTCTATGTACCTTGTGATGTCTGTCATGGCAAACGCTACAACCGCGAGACATTAGACATTCGCTACAAAGGCAAGAATATTCATGAAGTGCTGTCGATGACCATCGAGCAAGCCCATGAATTCTTCGAAGCAGTACCCATTGTTAAACGCAAACTCAAAACCTTGCTCGATGTAGGTTTAGGTTATGTGAAGCTAGGTCAAAGTGCCACAACCTTATCAGGTGGTGAGGCACAACGTGTCAAACTCTCCTTAGAACTTTCTAAGCGCGATACCGGAAGAACGCTCTATATCTTGGATGAGCCAACTACGGGCTTGCATTTCCATGACATTCAATTGTTGCTGACTGTTCTTCAAACTTTGAAAAAGCAAGGCAATACGATCGTCATCATTGAGCACAACTTAGACGTCATAAAGACTGCTGACTGGATTATTGACTTAGGCCCTAAAGGGGGCGCTGGTGGTGGACAAATCATTGCAACCGGTACACCTGAAGAAGTTGCGAAGAACGAGGCTAGCTTTACCGGTCACTACTTGGCACCGCTACTAGTGCGCAAACCAGCGCCTGCAAAAAAGAAGAAATAATTCAGAAATCGGAAGTAACTGAATACACTCAGAGTAATTTAGATTCGGCTAAATCAGTCGCCTCTGAATTGCCTGAGAGTACTAGGATATCGTTAGCTTGCAAACGTAAGTCTGGAGTGAGCTCCAATTTGACATAGTCGGAGCCATCCACTTTTCGCCTGACAGCTTGTACGCTCACGCCTTCGTTTTCAAGGTGTAACTCTTCAAGAGTCTGGCCAATACTCGCTGACTCAGGCAACAAAGTTACCGAGTGCAAACGCCATGACTCCTTGGTGTCGACTTCATCATCAACCCCACGGAAATAGCCGCGCAAAAGACTGTAACGCGCTTCGCGTGCACTGGTAATTCGACGTACGACCTTACGCATAGGTACGCCCATCATTAACAAAACGTGTGATGCCATCATGAGACTACCCTCGATTAACTCAGGCACCACCTCAGTTGCTCCAGCTGCTTGTAACTTAGCTAAATCAGCATCATCCTTAGTGCGCACCAGTACAGTCATACCGGGACGCAAGCGCTCAACCTGATGCAATACTTTTAAGGTTGCTGGGGTATCTGCATAGGTAATTACTACTGCCTTTGCCCTCGACAAACCAGCGGCTACTAAATAATTTTCTCGACTAGCATCACCATAGACCACGTTATCCCCAGCGGCAGCAGCCTCTTTAACTCGATCTGGATCCATATCTAAGGCAATGTAAGGAATTTTTTCTTGATCGAGCATGCGGGCCAAGCTTTGTCCTGAACGACCAAAACCGCAAATAACAACATGATTTTCAGTTCGGACACTTTTTGCTGCGACGCGTGTCAGCGCTAATGATTGCAACAACCACTCATTACTCGAGAAGCGCATCGCAATCCGATCGCTATATTCAATCAAGAAAGGTGCGCCAAACATCGAGAGCAACATGGCAGCCAGTACAGCCTGACTCAAAGCAGGATCGATTAAATCCAAGCCATCAATCTGATTTAAAAGAACGAAGCCAAATTCGCCGGCCTGCGCCAAACATAAGCCTGTCCGAATCGAGATGCCAGGGCTTGAACCAAAAGCACGTGACAGTAAGGCAATCAAACCAAACTTGAAAATCAAAGGGCCAATCAGTAAGAGCAGCACTAGCAACCACTGTTGGTAAATAACATTAAAGTCCAACAGCATGCCAATGGTAATAAAGAACAGGCCCAAGAGGACATCCCTAAAAGGCTTCACGTCCTCCTCAACCTGATGGCGGTAGGGTGTCTCGGCAATCAACATACCCGCCAAGAAAGCCCCTAGCGCAAGTGATAAACCAAAATGTTCTGTGAGTGCTGACATACCCAAAACAATCAGCAGCAAGTTGAGCATGAATAACTCTTGCGAGCGCAACTTGGTAACCAAACTAAACCAGCGACTCATTAAAGTTTGGCCAATCACAAAAATCAGAACCAGCGCCACCGATATCTTGATGGAGGCTGCGGTCAAGGCCAAAAATAAGTCTCCAGGATTTTTACCCAGTGAGGGAATCAAAATAAGCAAGAAGACCACCGCTAAATCTTGAAATAACAAAATACCGATGATGTTGCGCCCATGCTCAGTCTCAATTTCTGAACGATCGGCAATGAGCTTGGTAACGATAGCAGTTGAGGACATGGCCAGGGCACCCCCCAGGGCAATGGCTGCCTGCCAGGAAATGGGGTAAATCCAGTTCATCATCAAGCTTGCCGGCACTGCAAGCAAGATAGTCAAAAGCACCTGGCTGCCACCCAAGCCAAATACGATGCTTCGCATGGCCCGCAGCTTATGGAGGTTAAATTCCAGGCCAATTGAAAACATCAAGAAAACCACGCCAAATTCAGCCAAATACTTAACTGTGGCGGAATCATTGGCCAAACCCAGGGCATGCGGCCCAATTAGGACGCCAATGGCAAGATAGCCCAAAATGGGGGGGAGCCCAAAATAGCGGAAAATAACTACCCCGGCCACTCCAGAGGCCAACAAGATGAGAGTTAATTGAAGGACTGACGGCATATACTCACCCCATGATAGCGAAGACTCGTGACCGAACCCTAAAGCTTGCGCGTGACACCCTCACCATTGAGGCTGCTGCACTGCACACTATGCGTGATCGCCTTGAAGGCGCCAATGCCGATGCCCTCGTTTTGGCAGTGGATTTACTGCATTCCTGCAAGGGCCGTATCGTTGTTTCTGGAATTGGTAAATCAGGTCATATCGCCCGAAAGATTGCTGCCACCTTTGCCTCTACCGGCTCCCCCGCTTTTTTTGTACATCCCGCCGAAGCCAGTCATGGCGACCTGGGAATGGTTACGCGTGATGATGTCTTTGTTGCACTCTCTAATTCCGGCGAGACTGATGAGCTTCTCACCATTGTGCCAATCGTCAAGCGCACCGGTGCAAAACTCATTGCACTAACTGGTGCACCAAATTCTTCATTAGCAAAGTTAGCTGATGCCCATTTAGACACCAGTGTTGAAAAAGAAGCATGTCCACTTAACTTGGCGCCAACTACGAGCACAACCGCATCGCTCGCTATGGGTGATGCCCTAGCTGTTGCCTTACTTGATGCTCGCGGCTTTCAGGCTGAAGATTTTCAACGTTCCCACCCAGGTGGCCGCTTGGGTCGCAAGCAACTGATGCATGTCAGCGAAGTGATGCGCAACTTTGATGAGACTCCTAAGATTGCGATCTCCGCTTCCCTGCAAGAAGCTTTACTAGAAATGACCGCTAAACGCATGGGCATGGTGGTCACTTTAAATAATCAAAATAAAGTCGCCGGTATTTTTACTGACGGCGACTTGCGTCGTCTTCTAGAGAAGAGCACCAATTTAGATGGGCTCACCTTAGAAAAAGCCACTACTTCAGCACCCCGCACAATTCCTCCCGAACTCTTGGCGGAAGAAGCTATTGAGATGATGGAAAAACATCGCATCAATCATTTAGTTGTCACTGATTCTCATGGAGTATTACTTGGAGCGCTCAACCTCCATGATTTATTTGCCGCCAAGGTTATTTAAGCTTTTTACTCTTTAATCATTCATCCACTCACCTACATGCCAACCGCCTTTAATGCTCACCAAACCAATCCTCTGAGCCAGTATCCACAGGCCTGGGAGCGCGCTGGGGCAGTCAAGCTACTCGTACTCGATGTCGATGGGGTCTTAACCAATGGTCAGGTATTTCTTGGTGAAAACGGTAAGGAGTCTCTGAAAGCTTTTGATATTCAAGATGGCTTGGGAATTAAGCTCTTAGAAAAAATTGGCATTTCAACCGCCATCATTACTGGGCGCAACTCCAAAATGGTTTTAGCTCGCTGTGATGAACTCGGTATCAAGCAGGTGCACATGGGTGTTGAAAATAAAGCCGTAGCCCTAGAAAAGATTTTGCAGTCACTTGGGCTCAAGTCGTCTGATTGCGCTGTGATGGGTGATGATTGGCCTGATTTTCAAATGATGAAGTCTGCAGGTTTAAAAGTATGTCCTGCACAAGGACATGATGCCGTGAAAGAAATTGCTCACTTTGTCACTACTCGATCTGGCGGTAGTGGTGCAGTTCGTGAAGTCTGCGACTTGATTCTAAAAGCACAAAATCGCTATGACGAATTACTTGCTCAGGCACGCGCTTAAGGTTTGTCTCCATGGAACTGAATGCCCAACAAATTAAATTGAGTATCTGGCGTGGCCTATTGCGCCTAATGCCATTGATCTTGATGAGCACACTTACTCTCGTCACTTTTTGGCTGGTTAAGAAAAATGCTCCCGTAGAAAAATCAGCACTAGAACGGGTACGCTTACATGAGCCTGACTACACTATTACCAATGGCGCCCTTTCCGCGCTCAACGAAGCTGGCAATACCAAATATCGCTTGCTGGGCAAGAAAGTGATTCACTACGACGATGACGCTTCAATTGATATTGAAACACCTCGTATACGCTTGTTCCCTCCTGAAAAGTCGCCGATTACTGTGAAAGCGGACTCAGGTCATTTAGATGGCGACATCACCATACTAGATCTCATCAATAATGCTGAAATTTTTCGTCCACCACAAGCTGCTACCGCGACCGAACCAGCTAGACCACGCATGATTGCACGCTCTTCGTATTTCAAGGTACTCATCAATGACGACATTATTGAGACCAATAAACCCATTACGCTTGAGCAAGGCGTTTCCATCATGCGCTCAACTGATGGTGGCACATTCAACAACATCGAACAAAGTATGGTGCTGTCTGGCCAAGTAAGAGGTCGCATCGAGCGTGTTCAACCTGGAGCACAGCCATGAGCTTCTTACGCAAACTAGCAATACATTGTGGATTGTTAGCAGCTTGCTTTATCGCACATGCTCATGCTGAAAAAGCAGATCAAGATAAACCGGTAGTTTTGGAAGCAGAAAAAGTTTCTGTAAATGACGTGCAACAGGTTTATGAGCTCGATGGTCAGGTACTCTTGACCAAGGGCAGCATTTTAATTACCGGCGAAAAAGGCAATATCAAAGTTGATCCTGAGGGCTATGAGTACGTTGACGTTCAAGGCAATCCAGAATCAACGGCCAGCTTCAGGCAAAGACGCGAAGGTCCGGCTAATGAGTTTATGCAGGGTCGCGGTCAAACAGTTACTTACAATGCAAAAACTGAATTGCTTACCCTCACTGGTGATGCTAACTTGAAGCGTCTTCACAATATGCAAATGTTAGATCAATTACACGGCTGGAAAATTGATTACGACGATGTCCTGCAGCGCTATCAAGTCACGCCACCCCCAAATGCTAAACCAGAAGATCTGCCTTTGGCTAAAGCCATCCTTTCACCAAGAAGAAAAGCTACACTAGAGAGATGACCACGGATTCCAGCAGTATTCAAAAGCCAGCAACCCTCAGCGCCCAGCATCTTCAAAAGCGTTATGGATCTCGCACAGTAGTTCGGGATGTATCGGTAGAGGTTAAATGCGGCGAAGTGGTTGGACTCTTAGGCCCTAATGGTGCTGGTAAAACCACTTCTTTCTACATGATTGTTGGCTTGGTTCCACTTGATGGTGGAAGTATTGTTCTGGATGGCACAGACATAACCCATCTCCCGATTCATGAGCGAGCTCGTATGGGCCTGTCATACCTCCCTCAAGAAGCTTCTGTTTTCAGAAAGCTGAACGTAGCCGAAAATATTCAAGCGGTATTAGAGCTGCAGGTGCAAGGCGGCAAACCATTGAGGAAGTCTGAGATTGCGCATCGCCTAGATGAACTCTTGGGTGAACTTCAAATTAGCCATCTTCGTGATAACCCAGCACTATCCTTGTCTGGAGGTGAGCGTCGTCGTGTTGAGATTGCAAGAGCGCTTGCCTCTCAGCCTAAATTCATTTTGCTGGATGAACCATTCGCCGGCGTTGATCCGATTGCAGTTGGGGAGATCCAGCGAATTGTGCGCTTCTTAAGAGACCGTCAAATTGGCGTATTGATCACGGACCATAACGTACGCGAAACCTTAGGTATTTGCGATCATGCCTACATCATCAGCGAAG
>NZ_NCJB01000499.1:0-1290 GCF_002282275.1 Polynucleobacter sp. 39-46-10
GCCTGTGAAGCAGAGAAAGCCGGGATCTATATCGGTAAAGAGCCATCTCTACATTGCGCCAGGTATTGAGTTGCAAATCTCAGCAGACGAGGCAGGGATGACCCCTGAGCAGGTAAGGGCGCTAGTTAAAGAGGTGATGAATGCAACTCAAAAGGTTTTGAAGAGCATTGCCTAGAACTCAATCTGTCTGAAGCAAATTAACGAAATACAACCTGGAGCGAAAACATGAAAACAAATGCTGGTTTGGAAAATGAATACGGTCAAAGCGTAGCTCTTAAGTCCGTGCACCTTGACGGTCGCATTGACGGTTTGTTGCTCACGATGAAGGTTCGTCAAAGCTACCTGAATGATTCAGAAGAAACGATCGAAGCCAGTTACACCTTCCCAGCTGGATGGGGTGCAAACTTGCTGTCTTTTAGTGTTGAGTTGAATGGCAAACGGATGCAAGCAGTTGCACTTGAGAAGAAGAAGGCAGAAAAGAAATACGAAAAAGCCATCTCAGAGGGCGACACGCCAGTAATGCTTGAAAAGTCACCTCTCGGTCTGTACACAGCCAACCTTGGTAATTTGAAAGCTGGTGAATCAGCTGTAATTGAAATTGAATATGCACAGCTCTTGAGGTTTGAATCAGGCCGTCTGAGAGTCACAGTGCCCACAGTGATAGGCCAGCGATATGGGGATGAAGTCGAGCAAGGTCACATAGCACCTCATCAAGGCGTTGATGTCGATGCATTAATTGAATATCCATTTACAGCCCGTATAGATGTAATTGGAACTACAGCGAATGGGGTGATCACATGCCCCAGTCATCAAGCCGTTACCACCGCAGTAGAAGGCGGTAAGCGAATTGAGCTGACAAAGGGTGGAATGTTGGATCGTGATTTCGTTCTGTCTATCGATGAGCTAGATGGTGTTTCATTTGCTTTGGCGGCAGTAGATGAGGAAGAGTACGCGGTTGTTGCAAGCTTCTGTCCGAAGTTGCCACAGCAAGTGGCAATGCCCTTAGCATTGAAGATCCTCGTAGATTGTTCGGGCTCAATGGCGGGGGAAAGCATTGAGCAAGCGCAAGAGGCATTGCACGAGCTGAGCCTCAGACTTAGCCCCGATGACGCAATTTCGTATAGCAAGTTTGGTAGCACTGTTGAGCACACCTCGAATCAGTTGGAAAAGGCGCTCTCCTCAACATTCAAACTAAGTTTCGCTCAGGCCTACGAACAAGGTTGTGATCTTTTGCTCATTACTGACGGTGATGTGTGGGACATTGAAGAAACTGTTGTGCAGGCAAAGCGA
>NZ_NCJB01000098.1:0-8453 GCF_002282275.1 Polynucleobacter sp. 39-46-10
TAGAACAGCTAAAGTCTTGAAATCCTTATTGGGGTCATAGGGCAACTTAGGAAACAAAGAGGGATTGACCGAATAAGATGACGCATCGAGCATTAATGTATAGCCATCAGCATTGGCCTTGGCTACATAGGAAGCGGCAATTTGACCGCTTGCCCCTGGCTTGTTTTCAACCACTACCGATGTGCCCAAAAGCTTGCCCAGTGGGGTTGCAACCGTTCTAGCCATTAGGTCTGCAGTACCGCCAGGGGGATAGCTCACTATCAAGCTAATAGGGCGACTAGGCCACTCTTGAGCATGAGCCAGGCCTGTAGTTGCAAGCAATGCAACCAATAGAGTTTTTACAAAGGACTTCATCTTTTCTCCTTAATTAACTTCTGCTGAATATTGGAATGCCATAGCATCCCCTACTGAACTGCGAAATTCAACTGGCTTGCCAGTTAAATCAAATGCGATGCGATTTACTCTTACGGCTGGATGGCCCTCTTTCATTGCTAATGCTTTTGCATCTGGTTTTTTCATCAACTCAAACCTGACTTGATCCTTGGCTTTGATTACCGCAACTCCACATGTCTTGGCATACATGGGGTAAAACAAATCTTCAAAGTCTTTTGGTTTATAGCTAGCCAATTTCTTAAACTTAGGCAAGGGCAAATAAATCGTCTCGTAGAGCAATGGCTTGCCATCAATCATGCGAAGACGATGAATCTTTAATAGTGACTTGCAGGACCAACCCGTTAGTCTGGCCATTTCTTTATCTAAGGCACCCTCCTTCAAATCTAAAACTTTTGCCTGGGGAGATAGCTGTTCTTGTCCATCTAATTGATAACGAAAAAACCTGAGCATAGATTGCCCATCAAGCCCACTGCTGACAACTGTACTTTTGCCATGTCGTTTAACCAGTACCCCATCATCGGCAAGCTGAGCAATTGCCTGCCGAATAGTTCCGACGGCTACGCCATACTCTTTAGCAAGACTGGCTTCGGATGGAATTGCCTCAGCAATCTGCCATGCACCGCTCTCAACCTTATTTCTAAAGGCTGATGCCAAACCTTGATAACCCATTAACTCTTTAGCCATACCTGTATTTTCAACTCATTTACTCATCTAGATGAGTTATGCTACCATAATTCCCATGAATGTCGATACTCACTTCCATATTTTTGATAAAAGCTCTTTAAATGAGGCTCAGGCTCGCTATTCTGTTGATTACGCTGCCTCAATAGATGATTGGGCCAAATTGGCTAATGCACACCAAATATCTGGCGGGGTCATTGTTCAGCCGAGCTTTCTAGGTTTTGACAACACGCTTCTACTTGAAGCTATTAATCAAAACCCTAGATATTTAAGAGGGGTTGGGGTGACTGACCCCAAAGCCTCACGAAAAGAATTGCTTGAGCTTAACAAACAAGGGATTTGTGGAATCAGGCTGAATTTAGCAGGCGATCAAGATCCGTTTAGAACTCTTGAAAAATACCAAGGCCTTATGAACCTATTAAAAGGGTTGAATATGCACATACAAGTACATCATGATGATGGCTTGTTAAATGAGGTTCTGCTAGCAATACCCAATGGAATAGATGTAGTGATTGATCACTTTGGCAGACCTAAAACTAATAATGAGTTTGAACAACAAAATGATGGGATTAAGAAACACAGGGGAAACCTCTGGGTGAAATTAAGTGCTCAATACAGAACGCCAAACATAAATCATCAAGCTATTTTTGAATATTGGCTCAAGCAAATTGGTGGGTCCCGCCTACTGTGGGGCAGTGATTGGCCACATACAAGATTTGAAGCGACTGAAACTTATGAATCTCAAATGAAGAGCTTTTTGTCTTTAACAAATTTCCCAGAACTTAGACAACAGATTCTTTCTGATAATCCAAGAAGTCTTTATTGGCAGTAAGTCAGCATCAATGCGTCCAATAACTAGACGCTTAACTTTTTTACTCTAAATGAAACATAAAATATTTCGCCAACTCAACGCTGTCGATGCCATTCGGGAAACATTCGAAACCGCTGAGAGCCAATAGATTCGGCGCTTGTAGGGCGGTGGGTCGCAACCAGCTTAGACCCAATGTGCAGAACTGTTTTAGTCCTCTATCCTAGCTTTTCAATCCTCTGCTCTACCGACTGAGCTACCAGGCCAAGAGATGGAATTATAAATGAAACTGCTTGGTACCTTGGGAAATGTCTAAACTGTACTCAATCGCCTTGTACTTACTGAATCCTATGGCGGTTAAGGATGCTTAATCCTGTTTGACGGTGCTTTGCTTTTCCTGCTTACGCAGACATTGCCTTCGTTAAATTCTGCTGTGCTTTTGCCACCTTCTACCGCTTACGCTCTGCGTCTAACGCTTTGCTGACATTGTCTTTCTGAGTTTTTAATGCGTCTAAGCGTGCTTGCTGTGGGGTGCGAGGCTTGCTAGGGTTGGGCACGCTGTAACTAATCCTCTATCTATCGAGGCCTAATGGAAAAAGGCCAAAGGGAAGCAAAGAAAAAAGTCGCCCGAAGGCGCTTTCTAGATATATTCGCTATTACAGCCTTATATCTCTACCTTGGCACCCAACTCAACCACTCTATTCGCTGGAATGGAAAAGAAGTCCGATGGCTTTGCGGCATTCTGATACATCCATGCGAAAAGCTTTTCTCTCCACAATGCCATTCCAGGAATTGCTGAAGGAACCACGGTATCGCGAGCCAAGAAGAAGGATGTTTCCATTGGCTCACATTTAATGCCATATTGAGTCGCCAACAACTCCATAATATGGTTTATGTCTGGAGTTTCTTTAAACCCATACATTGCTCTTGCTAGATAAACCCCACCACCCATCTCTTTTAAATTGATACGATCCTTGTCCTCAACATAAGGAACATCCCAAATACTCATTTTGAGAAAAATGACTCTCTTGTGTAGCACTTGATTGTGCTTGAGGTTGTGAAGCATTGCGACAGGCACATAGTCGACATGCGCCGTCAGAAAGACTGCTGTACCGTTAACTCGAATTGGCTCACTTACCAATAAAGATTTGATAAATGCTTCAAGTGGAATACCGCCCTCGATTGCTTTTTGACGCAAAAGCATTCTGCCCTTGTACCAAGTAATCAATAAAAGAAAGCACAAGGCGCCAAGTAAAAGAGGGAACCAACCACCCTCAGCTATTTTGAGCGCATTAGCCGCAAAGAAGGCAATATCTACCAAAAGAAAGGTGCCGATAACAACTGCCACCAATATAGAATTCCATTTCCATAAAGCCTTCATTACAATGGCTGCCAATAAGGTGGTAATTACCATAGTAGTTGTTACGGCAATTCCATAAGCGGCCGCTAAATTACTTGACTGCTTAAATGCCAGTACGGCACCTATCACTAAAACTAATAACATCCAATTAATTGCTGGCATATAAATCTGCCCAACCTCTTTTTCCGAGGTGTACAAGATCTTCATGCGGGGAATAAATCCCAATAAAATAGCTTGGCTAGTCATAGAGTAGGCGCCTGAGATAACTGCCTGTGAGGCAATTACAGTAGCCATGGTTGCGAGAATAACTAGGGCAAGCGTATATGACTCAGGAACCATTAAGAAAAATGGATTTGAAATCGCTTCTGGGTTAGCCAAGAGTAATGCGCCCTGGCCAAAGTAGTTAAGCAAAAGACTCGGCATGGTTAAGAAAAACCAAGCAAATTGAATTGGTTTAATTCCAAAGTGCCCCATATCAGCATATAAGGCTTCTGTGCCAGTCACCACCAAGAACACCGCACCCAAAACAACAAATGCTTGTAGGGAGTGCTCAAGCAAGAAATTGATTGCGTACATCGGATTAGTAGCCAGCAAGATACTTGGGTTATCCAAAATCATGTATGCCCCGATCAACCCGATTGCCAAAAACCACATCACCACAATTGGACCAAAGAGAAAACCAACCAAAGCCGTTCCTTTTTTCTGAATGAGAAAAAGAGCAACAAGGATAGTGAGCGTAATCGGGATGACATATTTCGTAAATTGAGGGGAAACAATTTCAAGACCCTCGACTGCCGACAGCACTGAAATCGCGGGAGTAATTACAGCATCCCCATAAAACATACAGGCACCAAAGACCCCTAGCATCATGATCGTTAATGCTCTCTTGGAGTTTGCTGGAGCAGTTCTGAGGGCTAATGCCATCAAAGCCAATATGCCACCTTCACCATGATTATTGGCTCGCATTACAAACAGAACATACTTCAGCGACACCACCACCATAAATGCCCAGAAGACCATTGAAAGAACGCCCATAACAGCATCCGGAGAAAAGGGTATGCCATGCTCAGGACTGAAGCATTCTTTAAGGGCATACAAGGGACTGGTTCCAATGTCACCGAACACAACGCCAATCGCCGCAAGAGTTAAGGCGGGAAGGCTGCCTTTATTGTGGTTGTTGCCCTTAATCTCTATTGGGCGAAGAATATTTGACTGTGAATACTCAGGATTGCTAATGGACATGGGCTTACTCAGTTATTTGAATACTCCATCAAATCATGTGCGATGTATCAATCGCATAAACAACTATGAAATAGCTAAGCGGTAGCCTATACCGAGCTCAGTTAATAGGTACTCTGGCTCAGCAGATACCTTTTCAATCTTGGCTCTTAATCTACCCATATGAATTCTTAAGTAATGGGTATCATCCACATATTCAGAACCCCAAATCTTCGACAGCAATTGGCGCTGAGTAAAAATCTTGCCTGGCTTTGTAGCTAACAACATCAGCAATTTGTGCTCTATAGGGCTTAGATGAATTTCATTGCCTTCGAGCTTTACAAGTCCAGCAGAGACGTCAATTAGCAAATCTTTGTATTGATAGCGCTGGTCACGCATAAACATTTTTTGAGTGCGCCTGAGACAAACATTGATTCTTGCCAATAGCTCTTCAACATTAAAAGGCTTGGACAAATAATCATCTGCGCCTTCATTTAGCGCAACAATCTTTTCCTGCTCTTCTTGCCTTGCTGACAAAACAATAATCGGGAAATCAAATTGCTTTCTTACCTGCCGAATTAAATCTTTTCCGTCACCATCAGGCAAACCCAAATCGAGAACCATTAGCTTTGGTGTATTTTCAACCAAGTATTTATTTGCCTCTTCTAAAGATTTGGCTAATCTAGAAGCATGCTTTGCGGCGCTCAAGCTAGCCACTAAGAAATGAGCTATTTGCTCATCATCTTCAACAACTAATATGTAATCTGAAATCATGAGCTTGCTTTAAAAGGAAAGGTCATACCCACATAAGTCCTCCTATCGTCGCCAAATGGGGACTCGATGACTAGCCAGCCTTGGTGCTTATCCATCACCGCTCTTACTATAGATAAGCCCAATCCAAATCCTTTTTTATTGCGCTGATATGACTGTTGCTGCCCCGCCAATCCCTTATCAAAATCTTTAGGGAATCCAGCGCCCCCATCAATTACGCCAATCCGAATTTCATCATCAACCCTATCTACCAATATCTGTATTGGGTTGCTGCCTAGGTGCGCTTTGTTTGCGTTCTCAATCAAATTGGTTAATGCCAAGACAATTAAGGCCTGATCACCATAGATAAGTTCATCTTTTGCCCTCATTACCAATTGTAGTGACGGCTTTACTTCTCTATTGTTATATCTCGACATAACCGCCCCAACAATTTCTTCGGGCGACTGCCAATCCATTCGAATCTGATTGCCATCAGACATGCCAAGCTTAACCAAAGACAGTATGTTTTCAGTTGAGTCATTGAGATATACAGATTCAGAATGAATCATCTCTAACAGCTTTATGGATTGCTCATCCCCCAACTGCTGACCCTGATTTAAGAGTGATGAGCTGGCACCGATAATAGTAGTTAAAGGGGTTCTCATGTCGTGCGAGATAGACGACAAGAAGGCCTTTTGAATGGACTCTCGATGTGCTAACTCGCCAGCATCTTTTGCTTTAATCTCTGCTATTCGCTTTTGATAGTGAACAGACAGCTGATCAGCTATCGCCCTTATTAGGCTGACTTCAATGTTTTCCTCGTGCGCCCTCTCAATCACTAAAGCTGGCAACTCATGGCTTTTGTAAAACCTTCCAAAGGGAACGCACCAATAATCAATTGCCTCTAGGGTTCCTGTATGTGGTCCCAGCATCGCCCCATACTCAATTGCGTGAGAGAGATACCAAGAGTCAAGCTTAACTTTGCCCGGCTTAGAGCTCGCTAATTCAATACTGTCTTTGGTGGTTGCATCGAGCTTTAATATCGCAACTTCACACCCTAGCTCTCTTTTAAGCAATAGACAGAATTTCTGCAAGGCAACTACAGAGTCGGTCTCCACTGAAAATATTTCTATTATTGATCTCAATAGATTGGCTTTAAAGGTTTCTTTTTCGGCAATATCTTTTTGCCTTCTTAGCTGGTGTACTAAAGAGGTAATCGCAATAGATACCAGCAGAAATCCAAGTAGCGCACTCCAAGACTCAATGCTCCCAATAACAAAAGTATATCTCGGCTCTACAAAAAAGAAGTTTATGAGAAGAAAAGAGCCTATTGCCACAAAGATGGAGGTTACCAATTGGCTCTTGTAGGAAACCCAAATGACTAGAATCAAATATAGAAAGGACGCCCCCGCCAAACCAAGATACTTATCAACTATATGAGATAGGGCGGTTATGGCAATCATCCCCATAAAAATGCTCATTGCTTCAAGCAATATTGGACTTTTCGAGGAGTTTCTATTGGTCATATGGCCAATATACATTCACCAATGTATCAATCGCATATACGATTGAGGATTTGCACAGCCCAAAGCTCCAAAAACGGTCTCTTACCAAAAGCAAGTGTCAAGCGCCCCTTAACTAGACGCCGAATAAATTGTTCCATTTAGAACAGGCAATTAACCATCCTCTATCCATCCAACCCCATAAAATCAGGACATGAAATCACTAATTCGTTGCCCGTGGTGTGAGGGTTTTGATCTATATCGGCAGTATCACGATACCGAATGGGGTGTCCCACTACATGACAGTAGAAAGCTATTTGAATTACTCATACTGGAGGGCGCCCAAGCTGGCCTTTCTTGGTCAACCGTTCTAAAGAAGCGAGAAACCTATCGCGAAGCACTTGATCACTTTGACCCAAAGAAGATCGGCAAGTATGACGATAAGAAGGTTGCTGAACTATTGGCAAATCCTGGAATTATTCGCAACCGCCTTAAAGTAGCCGCAACGATTGGTAACGCCAAAGCTTATTTGACTCTAGAGAAAAGTGGGCAGCCCTTTAATCAATTTCTTTGGGCATTTGTTCAAAACAAACCCATTCAAAATGAACGTCGCTCTTTAAGTGAGGTGCCGTCAAACTCACCGGAATCAGATGCAATGAGTAAGGCATTACTTAAGACTGGATTTAAGTTTGTTGGCACAACGATTTGTTATGCGTTTATGCAAGCGAGCGGAATGGTTAATGATCATCTCGTCTCCTGTCATCGACACGCCGCAGTGAAAAAGAAAACGAAGGCATAGTGCCGTAAAACTAGATGCTTATCTTTGTTGCTCTATTTAGAATGGATAATTAAACATTCTCCATCCATAAAGCCCAATGAAATAACGGTGGAAGCGGCTGGCACCTAGAATTTAGATCTAGCGGTTAAGTTTCCAGCTCTTGAACAACAACCTCTTCCTCTAGATTAGTAACTTTCCTGCTTGCGAGATATTTCACGCCTTTTGTACCAGTGGATTCTGTATGAATCTGATTCGGCAAAAGGTGGAAAGTATCGCCAGCCAAACAGATTTTTTTAGCTCCGCCAATATTGATGTCGATTTGACCTTCTATAACCAGGGCCATCACCTCATATTGATGAGAATGATGGTCTAGAAAAAGTGAGCGCTCACGAACAACCACTACTGGGGCTGGAAATTTCTGCTTTTCGAGCAATTCTAAAAACGCGTTCTGATTCATTAATTGGCCAATTGTTTTTATAAGGGTCCAATTGTAATTGGGGGAAATTAAAAGGTTTGGTTAGGGTATCTCTAGCATTTCTTTAATGGCGTCCAGCAACTAGACGCTGAATAAACTTGTTCCATTTAGAACGGCCAAAAACAAATCCTCTATCTATCGAGGCTTGATGGAATCAGCACCTACTAGAGCTCTGCATCAAATCTGAGCTCTAAATTTTTGGGTGGATCTATGTAGTTTTCATTGGCATCAACAAACTGAAGGCGGCACTGGTTGGTAGTACCCATATATCTAACAAATAAATCACCTCCTAGCGCCTCAACCGCTTGCTTATCTTCTCCGCGTAGTTCGGAGACAAAATCTACAAATTTCTGAGTATTTTCTTTTTTTGGCTCAACGAGATAATTAATGGATTTCTGCAATTTATTGCGCGGGAACATATGAGGCCAATTTAAGCACCACATTTGAGATGTCTTTTTTTCTTTCAATGGCACAGGAAATAAAACCAA
>NZ_NCJB01000500.1:0-1762 GCF_002282275.1 Polynucleobacter sp. 39-46-10
TGTATCGATTATGTTCGGCTTACGTAAAACCCTCGGATCCCTATTCAAATCGAATCAGACTGACGAAGCCTGGTTTGATGCCCTAGAAGAATCTCTCATTTTGAGTGATGTAGGCCTACCTACGACCGAACAACTGATTAGCAAACTTCGCAAGGCTGCCAAATCAGAAAATGTCAGTAGTCCAGAAGATCTAAAGCAACTACTGATTCAAGAGGTGGCAAGTCTCTTAAAGCCTTTGGAGCCAAGCCCTAACCCTTTATTTGTTCATGAACAAAAGACCACTCCGGAAATATGGCTAGTAATTGGCGTCAATGGTGCTGGTAAGACCACCACCATCGGCAAACTCTGCAAACTCTTTCAGTCACAAGGCAAGTCCGTCTTACTGGCAGCAGGCGATACTTTCCGGGCGGCTGCACGCAATCAGCTCCTGGAATGGGGTGGGCGCAACCAAGTTGACGTCATCATGCAAGAAAGTGGTGATGCTGCAGCCGTAGCGCATGATGCGATTCATGCTGCAGTGTCTCGTAAGAGCGATATTTTGATTATTGATAGGCCCCTCACCAGACTTTGCTCGTTCTTGATGGCAATACTGGTCAAAATGGTTTAAGCCAAGTAAAGGCCTTTCATGCTGCTTTAGGCCTATCAGCCTTAATCGTGACAAAGTTAGATGGCACCGCTAAAGGTGGAGTGATCTGTGCGCTTGCTCACACCCTCAAAGATGGGTCAAAACCAGCGGTTTTAGCCCTAGGCAAAGGTGAGGGAATTAACGATTTAGCCCCTTTCACTGCCGCACAATATTCTTCTGAATTATTCAATTAAATCATAGACTTATAGAAGTAAAAAACCATTAGCACTCTCTTGACAAGAGTGCTAAAATAGAACTCTATTAATACCTAAAATATATAAAAAGAAAATGGTTCAAAAGAAAACATACAATCCGCAATTGCAGGCAAGGCAAACACTGCCGGCAGCGCAGACTGCCGCGGCTTCGCTTGCCTTTCCGATGCTGCCTTCCCTTGGGGTTGGCACACTCGACTCTTATATCTCGTACGTAAATCGCGTACCCATGCTCAGTGCCGCAGAGGAGCTTCACCTCGCGCTAGAATTTCGTCGTACTGAAAATGTAGACGCTGCAAAAACTTTGGTTCTCTCACACCTTCGCTTGGTGGTATCTGTTGCTCGTCAGTATTTAGGTTATGGCATTCCGCATGCCGACCTCATTCAAGAGGGCAATATTGGTTTAATGAAGGCTGTTAAGCGCTACGACCCAAACCAAGGCGCACGCTTAGTCTCTTACGCAATCCATTGGATTAAGGCAGAGATTCATGAGTACATTCTCAAGAATTGGCGTTTAGTGAAAGTAGCTACAACCAAAGCGCAACGTAAGTTGTTCTTTAATTTACGCAGCAATAAGCCCACTCTAGCTGCACTGACTCCAAGTGAAGTTGAGGCCTTGGCTAAGGCTCTGGACGTCAAAGGTTCTGACGTTAAAGAGATGGAAATGCGTCTGGCTGGTGGCGATGTTGCCTTAGAAGGTGATGACAGCGATGACGAATCAGCCTATGCACCAATTCAATGGTTGGCAGATAGCAATCAAGAGCCTACTGAGATGATGGCAGCGGCTGCAACGGATGCATTACATGGCCCTCAATTGGATCAAGCTCTCATGGCTTTAGATGAGCGTAGTCGCAACATTGTGCAATCCCGTTGGCTGGCAATGGATGCGGATGGTAATGGCACAAAGACATTGCATGATCTCGCC
>NZ_NCJB01000501.1:0-1277 GCF_002282275.1 Polynucleobacter sp. 39-46-10
TTGAGTTTCATAAGGGCTCCATTCATTTCTTTAAAAGTGGTGCTAAAAATACTTGTATTCAGAATACTCCCGAATACTGGGTTTTGCCGATAGAAATTTTAGAAAACCATCTGTAACGGCAGTGTCACGAAGTAGAGGATGGATTTAAAGAAGGCAATCAAAGGCTCCATCCAAAAACTGCCAATGACGCCGGTAAATACAAGCCCTAGAACAATAAAGAAGCCCCAGGGCTCCAGCTTGCCTAAGGCAATTGATTGGCGCGCCGGCAAAAGGCTGGATAGAATGCGACCCCCGTCTAGGGGTGGTAGAGGGAACAGATTAAACACCATGAGCACTAAATTCCAAGTAATGCCAGCTTGTGACATTCCCAATAAGAACTGCTCATTAACTCCAAATCCAATGAGAGTAATCAAGAAAATGGCCCAAATGAGGGCTTGAGCGAAATTTGAGCCAGGTCCTGCTAGGGCTACCCAAATTGAGTCAATTCGGGGGTTGCGTAAGCGCCCAAAGTTGACTGGCACTGGCTTGGCATACCCAATCAAGAATGGCGAGCTAGCCAAAATCAGCATTAAAGGGATGAGGATGGTCCCCACGGGGTCTATATGCTTCAGTGGGTTAAGGCTGACTCTGCCCAGCATATACGCGGTATTGTCACCAAAATAGCGTGCTGCATAGCCATGTGCTGCCTCATGGATAGTGATAGCAAAAATCAAAGGAATCGCATTAATGGCGATAGCTTGGATAGAATAGTCAGTAATCATGGCAATATGATATCGATAGGAGTGAAAAGTGACTGAAGATAAAAAACCAGAATCAAAGACCCCAGCTAAGCCTGTGGCAGCAAAGCCGGTAGCCCGTCCACCAGCCCCAAAAGGCCCATCTGGTCCTGGCGGAAGGCCTCAAGCAGGCTTTGGTGGCGGAAAAGGCATGATGCGTAAGGCTGGCCGCGGCCGATAGTGGATAATTGCAGCACTAATCAATGTGTTTAATGGGGATTTAGCATGAACGAATGGCATAAAGAGTCGAAAGACGAAGTCAATAAAAAAATCATCACTTTGATCGTGATGTTGGCAGCCGCTACTAGCTTGGCTATTTTGTTTGCTTTAGTTGCAGCACATACTGGTTACGTATTCGGCTAATCTGCATTAATGACTAGCCATCGCCAACCTGCAGTATTTGCTGGCCATGGCAGTCCGATGTACGCTATCGAGCCTAATCGCTACACAGCAGTTTGGGCCAGTCTTGGTAAATCGCTTAAACGCCCAGATGCGATCTTA
>NZ_NCJB01000099.1:0-8307 GCF_002282275.1 Polynucleobacter sp. 39-46-10
ATAACTCTGGCATCGCTGACCAAATTTCAATCAAGCGCTGGGAAATCAGATCAAACTTGCCGCCAAAGAATCCCATTAAAGAGCCAGTGATGATGCCTACACTCACACCAACAATAGTGAGTGCCAAGCCAAACAGAATTGAGAGGCGAAATCCATAAATCAAGCGCGCGAGAACATCGCGTCCCCGATCGTCAGTACCTAACCAGTTATCAAAAGATGGAGGTGCAGGATTGGGTACTTTTGAAAAGTAGTTGAGTGTTTCATAGCTATAAGGTATCGGGGGATAAATCGCCCAATTACCATTGCTCGTAATATTGTGACGAATATCCGGATCTAAAAAATCGGTTGGTGTAGCGAAGTCACCTCCAAACACTCTCTCGGGTTGTGATTGCACAATCGGGAAATAAAACTTACCTTCGTAGCGGACTACCAGAGGCTTGTCATTGGCAATCAGCTCAGCGCACATAGACAGGCCAAACAAAACCATAAAGATCCAGAGACTGGCATAACCCATGCGACTGTTTTTAAATCGATGCCAGCGACTCATGAGCCACCTCCAGCGCCAAACTGAATACGCGGATCAATATAGACATAACAAAGATCCGAGATCAATTTAGTAAATAAACCGATCAAGGTGAAAAGATAAAGTGTTCCGAAAACCACTGGATAGTCACGCCTCATAACGGACTCATAAGACAGTAAACCCAGGCCATCCAAAGAAAACAGGGTTTCAATCAGCAAGGATCCGGTAAAGAAGGCGCCAATAAAAGCTGCTGGAAAGCCCGTCACTAGAGGCAAGAGCGCATTACGGAAGACATGCTTCCAAAGTACCTGCTTCTCAGTGAGACCCTTAGCTCTCGCAGTCAACACGTACTGCTTACGAATCTCCTCCAGGAAAGAGTTCTTCGTCAACATCGTAATCACTGCAAAACTGCCTAAAACTGAAGCGGTAATTGGTAAAACCAAATGCCACAAATAATCCATTACCTTCCCAATCATGCTCAACTCACTCCAGTTATCTGAAGTCAGTCCGCGCAGTGGGAAGATTTGCAAGAAACTGCCGCCGCCAAAGATGACAAGCAAGAGAACACCCAACACAAATCCCGGGATGGCATAGCCCACTAAAATCATCGTGCTCGTCACCGCATCAAAGCGGGAGCCATCCCTGACTGCCTTAGCAATACCCAAGGGTATTGAGACCAAGTAAGTCAGAAAGAAAGTCCATAAACCTATGCTGATAGATACTGGCAATTTAGAAACCACCAACTGCCAAACACTTTGGTGTTGGTAGTAACTCTGACCGAGATCAAACTGGGCAAAACGCTTGAGCATCATGAAATAGCGCTCTACTGGCGGCTTATCAAAACCATATAAAGCCTTTACCTCAGCTAAGCGCTCGGCATCCACACCTTGGCGGCCACGATAGTTGCTGCCGCCACCAGATGACTCTGCCCCACTCACTGCAGCATCACCCTTACCCTTGAGCTCCAACATCAATTGCTCAACTGGACCACCCGGTACAAATTGCACTACTGCAAAGGTGAGAGTTAAAACACCCAACAAAGTAGGAATCATCAAGAGCACGCGCTTGAAAATATATGACCACATTTGTCCTTGCATTAGCGCGCCCCTTCTTTCCACCAATTGAGCAGAATCCAAGATTCGGCGGTGTAATACAAAGGAGGTTCTGGGTAGCGCATCTCTTTACGATACGCGATTCGGTGTGTCGGGTTGTACCACTGCGGGATCACGTAATAACTATTCCAAAGAACACGATCTAAAGCTCTAGTAGCTGCACGTAACTCTTCACGAGTTTGCGCTTTGACAACTGCATCCACCAGGGCATCGACCACTGGAGACTGAACCCCGATCACATTATCAGAACCCTTTTCTTTTGCAGCCTGACTACCAAAGCGATCCCACAATTCATTACCTGGGCTTTGTGAGTCTGGGAAACGAATGGTAGTCATATCGAAGTCGTATTCATCCATGCGCTTCTGATGCAAAGCAAAATCACTCGTCCGAATATCCACCTGAATACCCAGCTTCTCTAAGTTACGCACATAAGAAGAAATCACTCTTAAGAAAAATGGACCATCTTCGACCATCTCAAATCGGAATGGCTCGCCTTGCATATTGCGTAAAGCGCCATCTCGATATTGCCAACCAGCCTGAGCTAATAAATCTCTTGCTTTGCGCAGGTTCTGACGCAAGCTATCAGGGGCGGCAGGAGAAGGGGCAGGAGGCATTGGACCAAAAACCGCATCTGGTACCCACTTAGGATATTGCGCCTTCAGAGGTTTGAGTAATTTCAATTCTGCTTCAGTGGGTTTGCGAGGGCCATCAAAATTGGCGCTCAGATCACTATTGGTAAAGTAGCTATTAATTCGACTGTATTGCTCAAAGAAAAGCTGGCGATTTAACCACTCAAAGTCGAGCGCATAACCCAAGGCTTGTCGCACGCGCGGGTCCTGAAAAATCGGACGGCGTACATTCATAGCAAAACCTTGCATGCCTGCGCCGTTGTGATTGAGGAAAGCTTTCTTTTCTAGAGTGCCATCATTAAATCTAGGGCCAACATAACTCTTTGCCCAATTCTTGGCGCGGTACTCCACCAGAGCATCGAACTCTCCAGCCTTAAAGGCTTCTAGGCGAACAGCGTCATCACTATAGAGTTTGTAGTTCACACGATCAAAGTTATAAAAACCGACACGGACATTAAGCGTCTTACCGCCTTGATCGGCCCAGTAATTTGGGTTACGCTTAAAGATCATGGTCTTACCAGCTTTGTATGACTCAATCACATACGGACCGCTTGCTATCGGTAGCTCAAAGGTCAATTTATCAAATGGTGTAATCGTGCCATCGGGCTTCTTACCCCAATTACGAGAGAACACCGGCAGGGTGCCCACCATCACCGGTAATTCAGGATTACTGTTCTTGAAATCAAAACGGATTACTCGATCAGAAACCACCACCGCTTGCTTGACATCGGCATAGACCGTTTTAAATTGCGGATTAGCAAGTGAACTCATCAAAGTGTCAAAGCTGTGTTTAACATCACTAGCTAAGATCGCACTGCCATCCGAAAACTTCGCCTCAGGACGAATCCGAAAGACCACAGACATTTTGTCGGACGCAACTGCAATATCTTCCGCAATCAGGCCATAGGCACTGGAGACCTCATCCGCACTTCCTACTGCCAAAGATTCAAACATCAGCTGAGCTATACCAGGGGCAGCGACACCGCGCAGCGTAAATGGATTGAACTTATCAAAACTTGTTCGGCGATCCGGGTTGGGCAAAGTTAAGGTGCCGCCTCGCGGGGCGTTGGGATTCACATAGTCAAAATGGCTAAATCCATCCGCGTATTTAGGTTTGCGGTACTGAGCGATCCCCTGAGCACCCTGAGCTGAATTGACTACCACCCCAGCCAGAAGGGCTAAGAGCAGCAAAGTGGGGATTTGGCGGATGACAGGGTGCATGGGCATATATGCAACAATTGTAGATAGCAAACCACATTTGAAGCAAAGGACACGATATGGGCTTTCTCGCTGGCAAAAAAATTCTGATTACCGGCCTTCTTTCTAACCGCTCTATTGCCTATGGCATTGCCAAGGCATGTCACCGCGAAGGGGCTGAACTAGCCTTTACCTACGTTGGCGAGCGCTTTAAAGACCGTATTGTTGATTTCGCTAAAGAATTCAATACTGAGCTGATTTTTGACTGTGATGTTGGCAGTGATGAGCAGATTACTGCCCTATTTAAGGATTTGGCAAAGACTTGGCCTCAGTTTGATGGCTTTGTTCATGCAATCGGCTTTGCGCCACGCGAAGCAATTGCCGGCGACTTTTTAGATGGCCTGTCTCGTGAAGGCTTCAAAATTGCCCATGATATTTCTGCTTACAGCTTCCCAGCAATGGCAAAAGAAGCTTTACCTATGTTGCGCGACAAGTCGTCCTTATTGACTCTCACTTACTTAGGTTCAATGAAGAACGTACCTAACTACAACACGATGGGTTTAGCCAAGGCTTCACTAGAAGCCTCAGTACGTTACATCGCTGGCTCAGTTGGACCTAAAGGCATTCGCGCTAACGGTATCTCTGCAGGCCCAATTAAAACTTTGGCTGCCTCAGGCATCAAAGGATTTGGGAAGATCTTGGAGGCCGTTGAGCAAACTGCACCATTGCGTCGTAACGTCACCATTGATGATGTTGGCAATACCGCTGCGTTCTTGTTATCTGATTTAGCAAACGGTATCACCGCTGAAATCATTTATGTTGATAACGGCTTTAGCCAAGTTGTTGGTGGAATGGAAGAAGTTTGAGCGTTCCACTTCGCGAAGCCCTGAAATTTTGGGCCAAGCTCGGCTTTATTAGCTTTGGTGGGCCCGCGGGGCAAATTGCTGTCCTCCACCAAGAGCTAGTTGAAAAGCGTCGCTGGATTTCTGAGCGGCGCTTTTTACATGCGCTGAACTATTGCATGCTCTTACCAGGGCCAGAAGCTCAGCAGTTGGTCACGTATATTGGCTGGCTCATGCATCGGACTTGGGGTGGTGTTCTGGCCGGCACCCTATTTGTCTTGCCTTCTCTCTTTATTTTGATTGGCCTATCTTGGATCTACCTGACTTTTGGCCAGGTTCCTTGGATTGCCGCGATCTTCTTCGGAATTAAACCCGCCGTCACTGCTATCGTCCTGCATGCAGCAGTACGTATTGGTAAACGTACGATTCACAATCAAGCGTTGCGCTGGATTGCACTGGGATCCTTTCTAGCGATATTTATATTCAACTTGGCATTCCCGATCATTGTTATCTTCGCAGCCTTGCTTGGTATTTGGGGTGGTAAGCGTTACCCAGAATATTTTCAACAAACTGCCTCTCACGATAAAGTGAGTGGGACGCATGCCGCTGCAATCATTGACGATCATACGCCCACTCCAGAGCATGCCAAGTTTTCTAGAAAAAGATTGGTATTACATAGCTCAGTTGTTACAGGACTGTGGCTTATTCCATTTATTGGATTGGCTCTAATTTTTGGATGGAAAACACTCTATCCACAGATCGCCTGGTTTTTTACTAAGGCTGCCTTTCTCACATTTGGAGGCGCTTATGCGGTTCTGCCCTATGTTTATCAAGGTGCTGTCGATCAATTTCATTGGCTCAGTGCCGGCCAAATGATGGATGGTTTAGCGCTTGGAGAAACCACCCCCGGACCACTCATCATGGTAGTAGCCTTTGTTGGCTACCTCGCTGGCCACATTCAACATCTCATTGGCAATAGCAATCCATTTTGGTTTGGCGTGCTTGGCGCTTGCGTTGCCACGTGGTTTACTTTCCTACCCTCTTTTTTCCTGGTCTTGGTCGGTGGACCACTCATTGAATCCACACATGGCAAATTGAGTTTCACTGCACCACTCACAGCAATCTCTGCCGCTGTAGTTGGCGTCATCGCCAACCTTGGACTGTTCTTTGCCTATCACGTCTTTTTTCCACATGGTCTTGGTGGCTCCATCTCTTGGGTTTCGATTGCAATCACCTTACTTGCAGGTTTAGCGCTATTTAAATTTCAAAAAGGGGTTATTAGCGTGTTAACCGGTTCAGCCTTAGCGGGCTTACTCAGTTATTTACTGGCAAGTTTATTGATCTAGACCCATCGCATTTAAGGCCGAAATTGGCATAATGGAAGTTATGCGAATCGAACCTCAAACCATCACCCATCTCCAGGAGTGGCTCGGCAAAACCGAAACCCTTCAAGACAAGGTCACAGCAGCACCTGTCAAAGCTTTATCTGCGACGCTCGATCGTTCCGACCCTACCCCGAATGATGGAACCTTTCTTCCCGAGTTATGGCACTGGCTCTATTTTTTGCCTTGCGCCCTTCAATCTGAAATCGGACCTGATGGTCACCCTAAACGTGGCGGATTTTTACCACCTGTACCGCTACCACGTCGGATGTGGGCTGGTAGCCGAGTTCAATGGCTAGCTCCACTTGCAGTGGGCGATGAGATCGAACGCGTTTCTAAAATTGAATCTGTTACGCACAAGGCAGGTCGCACCGGTGATCTCATTTTCGTATTAGTCAAGCACGCAATTTCCAATCAAAATGGCTTGGCCTTAATTGAAGAACATGACATCGTGTATCGCGATGCTCCGGGTCAAGACGATAAGCCTGTTGCACCCACACCAGCACCTACAGGCGCACAGTGGACCAAGACGATAAGGCCGGATGATGTTTTGTTGTTTCGTTACTCAGCACTGACATTTAACGGTCATCGCATTCATTATGATCGTAAATACGTCACTGAAGTAGAGGGCTATCCTGGCCTGATTGTTCATGGCCCTTTAATTGCAAGCTTGTTGGTAGATCTGGTGCGTCAAAGTATTCCAGGCTGCAGATTGAAGAGCTTTGAGTTCCGTGCAATTCGCCCTACTTTTGATATCAATCCTTTTAAAGTCAGCGCCAAACCGGATCTAGAGAAAGATCCGTCTGGAAAAACCATCTCTATTTGGGCTGAAGATCACGAAGGTTGGCTCACCATGCAAGCCACCGCAGTTTTAGCTTAAGGAATGATTTTGTTATGACTACTCCGCATTTATCTAAAGCTTTAGCTACATTTGCTTCTGAATTAAAGATTGGCGATATTCCTGAAGAGGTGATTTCCCGCACCGAAGATTTACTAGTAGATTGGTTTGGTTCTGCAATTGCTGGCAAAGGTTCGCGCGCTGTAGAGGCCATTACGCAGTTTGCGCAAAGCATGGGTGGCTTCAATGCAAGCAACCCTGGCTCTGCTGAAATTCTGATTCATCGCACAACATCAAGCCCCTTCCTAGCTACATTAGCAAATGCAGCCGCATCGCACGTAGCCGAACAAGATGACGTGCACAATGGCTCTGTATTTCATCCAGGAACTATCGTATTTCCTGCCGCTCTCGCCACAGCTCAAGCTATAGGCGCTTCAGGAAAAGATCTGCTCGTAGCTGCAGTCGCCGGCTATGAAGTCGGTATTCGGGTTGGGGAATTCCTAGGTCGCTCACACTACAAAATATTTCACACTACAGGCACAGCCGGCACCTTAGCTGCAGCAGCAACTGTAGGCCATCTTCTCAAACTCAACCCAAGCCAAATGCTGCATGCCTTTGGCTCAGCTGGAACACAATCTGCCGGCCTTTGGGAATTTCTGCGCGATGCTGCTGACTCCAAGCAACTTCATACAGCACATGCCGCTTCAACCGGCTTGATGTCAGCCTACTTAGCGCAATCTGGCTTTACTGGTGCCGAACACATCCTAGAAGGTAAACAGGGTTTGGCTGCCGGCATGTCGAGTGATTCTGATCCAAGCAAATTAATTGATCGACTAGGAACTCGCTGGACCATTGCTGAGACGAGCTTCAAATATCACGCCTCATGTCGTCATACACACCCTGCTGCCGATGCCTTATTGCAAGTCATGTTGAAACAAGATCTCAAGCCTAGCGATATCGCCAAGGTGGAAACCTTGGTTCACCAAGGGGCAATCGATGTCTTGGGTCCAGTTACCGACCCCACAACCGTGCACCAATCTAAGTTCTCAATGGGTACCGTACTCGCGATAGTTGCCCACTATCAATTTGCAGGCCTGCAAGAATTTGATCAACACTTCCATGATCAAGATATTTGCTCTTTCCGCGATCGCGTCACTATGGTCTTGGACCCTGAAGTCGATAGTGCTTACCCCCAAAGCTGGATCGGTAAAGTTAAAGTCTACTTAAATAATGGTGAAGTATTAGAGGGTCGTGTTGATGAACCCAAGGGCGATCCTGGTAATACCCTAAGCCGTACTGAGATTACAGATAAGGCGATGCGTCTTGCTGCATTTAGTGGTGGCGCAAGCCCAAGTGAGATGAGTGCCGCTATCGAGCGCTTGTGGAATATCCGCAATCAGTCCAAGATAGGTCAATTACTCCCTTAACTTTAGAGTCGTTTATTTTTTCTCTTGCTTCATTTTTAATAAAGCCTCATCGATGAATCCACTTGATACACCCCTTGGCTTTAGCAGCACATTCTTATTTGTTCCAGGCACACGCCCTGAGCGTTTTAGTAAAGCCTTAGATAGTGGCGCCGATGGCGTCATCATCGACCTTGAAGATGCAGTTGCTGAAGAAGATAAGGAGTCTGCACGTGCAGCTATACGCTCTGCCTGGCCAACGTTTAGTGCAGACCAAAAAAAGCGTCTGATCATTCGATCAAATTCTCCTGGCAGTCATTTTTATTCAGCTGATCTAATCTTGATGCAAGAATTAGACGCAGCCTGCCTATTAATTCCTAA
>NZ_NCJB01000502.1:0-1273 GCF_002282275.1 Polynucleobacter sp. 39-46-10
ACCTTAAGGTCTGATCGGTGGGCCAAAGCAAGCAATTCCCCTGATTTGAGTAGGAAATTGGGATTTGAGGGTTTGCCAAACTCAGCGTTCCCATCTGCAAAGGTTT
Organism: Polynucleobacter sp. 39-46-10; assembly: GCF_002282275.1. Lineage (NCBI taxonomy): Bacteria > Pseudomonadati > Pseudomonadota > Betaproteobacteria > Burkholderiales > Burkholderiaceae > Polynucleobacter > Polynucleobacter sp. 39-46-10. Next base: position 107 of record NZ_NCJB01000502.1, read on the forward strand.
CATAGATCAAAACGCCGCCTTCGGTCAGCATTTTGGGCAATTCATCCAAAAATGGGCGATATAAATAATTAGTCACCACAATGCCTGAAAACTGTTGATTTAACAAAGGCCAATCCGCGCCCTCAAGATCTAGCGCTTGCATTTGAATGGAGATGCTTCGAAGCGGCTCAACAGCAGAAATGTCTTGGTCAACAGCGAGAATCTGATGACCCAAAGAAGCCAATAAAGCAGTATGTCTACCTGCGCCACAGGCAAGATCTAAGACCCTGCCATCCTTCGGAATCGCTGGTGCAAAACGCCTTACCCAGGGAGAGGCAACTGCAATGGAATCATGGCCTGAAATCAAAGGGATGCCTTAGTCGTACGCCAAGCCCATAGCTTCACGAACCTCGCGCATCGTTTCTTGGGCCACCTTGCGAGCCTTGTCCGAACCATCTGCAATAATCGAACGCAATAAGCTTGGATCATCCAAGTACTTCTGGGCACGCTCAAACATGGGTTGCTGCTCAGCAAGAATTGCATCAATTACGGGTTGCTTGCACTCCAAACAGCCGATGCCTGCAGACTGACATTCTTTTTGAACCCAAGTCTTGGTTTCATCATTGGAATAGACGGTATGCAACTGCCACACTGGGCAACGCGCAGGATCACCCGGATCAGTTCTCCGCACTCGCGCTGGATCGGTTGGCATCGTACGGATCGAACGAATCACCTCTTCAGGTTTTTCACGAATGCTAATCGTATTGCCATACGATTTGGACATTTTTTGACCATCAATACCAGGCATGCGTGATGCTGTTGTCAGGAGAGCTTGTGGTTCAGGCAGAATAATTTTGCGAGCACCTTCTAAGAAGCCAAACAATCTCTCACGATCAGCCATAGAAAGACTTTGCGCTTCTTGTAACAAAGCTTTGGCCTCTTCTAGCGCCTCATCATCGCCCCGCTCCTGAAAAGCCACGCGCAACTCGGCATACATCTTGGCACGTTTACTACCTAATTTTTTAACTGCCTCTAGTGCCTTCTCTTCAAAACCAGGCTCGCGACCATAAAGATAGTTAAAGCGGCGCGCCACTTCGCGCGTCATCTCTACGTGTGGCACCTGGTCTTCGCCTACTGGAACAAACTGCGCGCGATACATCAAAATATCAGCAGCCTGTAACAAGGGGT
>NZ_NCJB01000503.1:0-1273 GCF_002282275.1 Polynucleobacter sp. 39-46-10
GCCCAGATGAGAAATTTATTGAGCAAGTGCAAGCAAGTATTAACAAGCTATTGCCTGAGATGCCAAGAAAGCAAGTGATCGAAGCATCGCTTACTAATCGCGCTTTATTGATTCAGGTAGGAGATATGAGCGAGGCTTGTGAGATTGCCAACGCCATCGCTGCTGAGCATTTAGAAATTTGTGCAACTGAGCCGCGTAAGTGGGCTGAGTTAATCCGTCATGCTGGCGCCATTTTTATGGGTAACTACACTAGCGAATCTTTGGGTGATTATTGTGCAGGCCCGAATCATGTATTGCCAACAGCGCGCACTGCACGCTTCTCTTCGCCTTTAGGTGTGTATGACTTTATAAAGCGCTCAAGCATGATTGAAGTGAGTGAAGCGGGTGCTCAAACATTAGGTGCTGTTGCTAGTACACTCGCTCACGGTGAGGGTTTAACGGCTCATGCCCGTGCTGCTGAGATGCGACTGAAAAAATAAACTTAAACGCTTGCTAGAATTTCTTTCAGAGCAGTAATCAATTCATTTGTTTGCTCATCAGTACCGATGGTGATGCGTAAAAACTCTTCAATGCGTGGTGATTTAAAGTGACGCACAATAATTCCACGATCGCGTAAAGCTTGATAGAGCTTCGCACCAGCATGTTTTGGATGGCGCGTAAAAATAAAGTTGGCTGTTGATGGCAAAGTTTCAAAACCTAGATCGGCTAGTTCACCCACTAAGTGCTCACGAGTGTGGATTACTTTTTTGCTCGTAGATTCGAGATGCGCTTGATCCTGTATGGCAGCAATTGCTCCTGCTTGAGCCAAACGACCAAGTGGATAGGAGTTAAAACTATTCTTCACTCGCTCTAAACCTTCAATTAGGTCTGGATGTCCCACCGCAAATCCAACGCGAAGTCCTGCTAGGGCGCGTGACTTAGAGAGGGTGTGTACGACTAGGAGGTTTTCTGGACAAGCGCTTCCGCGAAGCAGGGGAATGCGAGACTCAGTTCCATAATCTACATAAGCTTCGTCAATCACCACTACGGAATCGGTATTTCTGCTCAGCAGGGATTCAATATCTGATCGCGGAATGGCTCGACCAGTTGGAGCATTGGGATTGGGGAAAATAATTCCACCATTGGGGGTTTTGAAATCCCCCGTCTGAATCTCAAAATCAGGGCCTAGGGGGACTGCTTGATACTCAACCCCAAATAACTTGCAATAAACCGGGTAGAAGCTATAAGTAATATCCGGAAACTGAACGGGCTTGGCTTGTTTGAGTAGGCCCAA
>NZ_NCJB01000504.1:0-1262 GCF_002282275.1 Polynucleobacter sp. 39-46-10
TAATCTCCTTTGATCATCATGACCTATCTAAAAGAGCTAAAGACTTTGGCTCAGCTGCAGTCATGTTGGCATTACTGATTGCAGCTCTACTTTGGGCCACCATTTGCCTCCCTCTTGTCATCAATTGGTAACAGAGCCCTTTTACGATTGACTTAACCTAAATAAGGAAACTCATGTCCGATATCCCAAATCCTCTAGCTGCATTTGATCTGTTTAATGGGCGATTTGAGCAAAAGCCAAAAAAAGAGAAGACCAGCAAAGCCAAAGCAATTAAAAAACTTTTTCCCAAGAAAATTGCCAAGAAATTATTCGGTAAAAAGTTCGCTTTGCGTGCACGTAACGAAGTGTTGGCCATCGAGCCGATTGTTAACGAAAAAGTAATTAGCAAGGCCAAGCGCCCTGCTTTTCAAATTAGCTGGGCCTCAAATCCTAAGGAAGTGAAGGAAGCTCAACGTTTGCGTTTCAAAGTATTTGCAGAGGAAATGGGTGCAAGCCTACCAGCTCATCCTGAAGACTTGGATATCGATGAGTTTGACGCCTACTGCGACCATCTTCTCATCCGCGATCAAGAGACACTGAAGGTAGTTGGTACCTATCGAGTCCTACCACCGCACAAAGCCGCCGAGATTGGTCGCCTTTACTCCGACTCTGAATTTGATCTTTCTCGCCTCAATCACTTGCGCCCCAAGATGGTTGAATTAGGTCGATCATGTGTTCATGCTGACTATCGCTCAGGCGCAGTCATCATGGCATTGTGGAGCGGACTAGCCCAGTACATGCAAAAACACGATTATGAAATCATGCTTGGATGTGCAAGTATTCCTATGGCAGACGGCGGTCATTTTGCCGCAAGCCTATACAACTCACTGAGCAATGATCAAATGGCTCCAGTAGAAAATCACGCCTTCCCGAGACTACCACTGCCCTTGGAGCGCTTAAATGGCGGTTTACAAGTTGAGCCACCGCCCTTGATTAAAGGCTACCTTAAGTTAGGCGCTAAGATTTGCAGTGCGCCAGCCTGGGATCCAGATTTTAATACTGCAGACGTACTCACCATGCTCCGCTTATCTGAAATCAATCCACGCTACGCCAAGCACTTCTTAGTTATGTAATTAACGCAAGATTACTTTATAAGGACGGCCGATACGTTCCCACTCGGCCGCTTCCTTTAGCAAACTAAATTCGGTCAAAGGATGCTCCTCAACCCAATCTTTTGATAGGCTCACAATATAAGAGCCGTCTACTTCAGATACCTTGACTTT
>NZ_NCJB01000100.1:0-13070 GCF_002282275.1 Polynucleobacter sp. 39-46-10
ATATCAGATCGAAAACACACTTAATGAGCCCATTAACCACAGAGGAGAATTCAAATGAGCCAATTAAGTCATCTCAAACTAGTCGCAGTCAAAAAGCCCCGCAATATGCCTGCAATCGTTATCCGCAGGAATAAGCTAGGATCAAAATTGTGGGAGCAGATCCAGCTAGCTAAAAGTCAGCTGGATGGAACCCCATTTGTAGTCATGAAGTACAAGACCGTAAAGGATCGTGAAACAGGGATACGCAAACAAGTAGAAGTACCTAAGCGCATTAAGCCATGGTGGTTTCAAAGTGAAGAAGGGAAAGTCTGTGTCGCCGTGAAATATGGCAGCTGGACGCTGGAACTAGCTAAAGGCAAGCCCAGTGTTGAAGTAGCTAGCGGCGAAGCTTTAATTAAAGCCCTTGAATCTATTAAAGCAGCAGTAGAGGCGGGGGAGCTAGATGAGCAAATCGAGACAGCTAGTGCTGGGTTGAGAGGTGGGTTTAAGCGTTAGGTATCGGCAGTTTCTTTTTATGTGAACTAAGCTTTCTTTTGGATTCTAGGGAGATTACGCGAGACTTCAGGTTTTCTTTTACTGAATCGCCGGTTCTTAGCGCCAAAGCTAAAGTCCAGTGAAATGCCTTTATTGCTTGATCTACCTCTTTTTTGGTAATTGCGAGATCCTCAATCTTTTTTGGATGAGTAATTCTATTTCTTACTTCGATATTTGCAATTAGCGCATCCCACCCTTTGTTATTAAAACTTTTTTCATGAAGGGACTTGGTGTCTTTATCTACTATTTTCACAATAAGCTTGATACTTGTCTTTAAAGGAATAAGCATAGTTTTTTTCTGGACAACTCCATTTTCGTTTACTGAGTATGTCTCCTCTTTTAGGGCGGCAACCTCTAAATCAGAATACAGTTCCGGAAAACTTGTGGCTTGGTTTAATGCAATATTCTTTAAGTGAAAGATGATTCCCTCAATAGCAGCACCAATAGTTCTAATTGTTGATCTTCTTAAATGCTGTTCATCAGCGTTTCTCAAATCATTTAGACTTGAGGTCACATCTTTAATCAATACTTCAAAAGCGTGAATGTCTTTTGTGTCAGATGCTTGGCTTTGCATGCTTGTTCCCTTAGAGTCACATGGAAGAATAATATGTGCTAAATATCTATATGAAAAGATATAAGGCAACGGTAAATGCAGCAGGGATGTGGGTGGAAACTATTCTCTACGCCCAAAACCCGGCTCAGGCATATAAGCTGTTTCAAGCCATATTTGGTGCTAACAACGTGCCACATCAACCCCTGCAGATAGGTTAACTATGAGATTTGATGAAATTGCCCCGCAAAGGCCACTCAACCCAGAGCAAGCCAGGCTTAAATCAATGAAGGATCGTGTAAAGCGTGATCAGCAAGCAGTTAAGGCTGAGCGGGCTAGGCAGAAGATTAAGGCTGGACAGGTGGAGTTGGCCGCGGTTTAACTATTCCAGCATTTGCTTGGATCGCTGCTGCGCTCCCAAGTGAGTATGCCTTTTCGTAGTAGTACTCATTTTGATCGATAACGCCCGCTGGCACCCCATCTTCTAATGGAGGGATGCCAGGGATGGAAGATTTCTTAATTGACTGCCATCCATCAGTGAATCCTTGCTTCCATGCATCATGAATATCTTTAAATCTACTCATCGAACATTCCTTTTAAATAAATGCCTGATCAAAAATTTCAATAACAAACTTAAGATTCAAGGCTATCATCTTTGATTTGAAATTCAAGCAAATTTATTTTTTTCTCGAGTAAGCGAATTTCGCTAAATGCCATTCTTAAGCTTTGATTACTAATGTCATCTTCTTGACCCTTATCTTCGGGAATAACCATATCAATATCGCCACCTTTTTCAATAAAGGTCACGAGATCCCTTATAGAGACATCAAGAGCCTTAACTTTGTCTCCTTCGCCATTCTCTCTGATATTTAACTGCTCAATCATTTGCTTTTTAATTCCTTCTATACCGATTTTTTTCTCATCATCAGCTGATTTTTCGAGTTCTTGAGATATTTTTTCATTTGCGAGTTTAAGCCCTCTAATCTCCTCGGCTTTTTTTCGAATATCCAAAACTTTTTCAGCCACTTTAAGTGCCGAAAGAATAATGGTTGCAACAGTGGTAGCGATCAGTTGCGCTACAGCTAGTTCTAATATTATTGAGCCTTTACTTGCACCAATAATCTTTATATCTTCAGGAGAAGAATTGTGAGCCATAGCGATTCCTCTCCCTATGTCATACCACGTATCCCCCCATTTTTTAAAATCAGTAAGATTTTCTAATTGAGCATTTCCTTTGAATGTCACTCTCATTAATATTTGTCCATGAAGATCGACTTCAGAGGAGTCGATGCAATCACTCAAACCAGTTTCAATTTGATTTAATTTTGCAATTGCAGCATTAATTTTTTGAATGATTTCTTGGATTTTCTGCGCTGCAGTGGCTGTATCTATTGCGTTTTTGTATAAGATGTCTTCAACAGTACTAACTCCTGATTTCCCAATAAAGGGAAGAAGATCAATTTTTTCAAGGAACTGCAGCTGCTCCTTAGTTAAATTATCGGTATTAATTGTTAGAAGAGTATCAATTAGCTCATCCTTCTGAACTTCAAATGATTGTTTTGGTTGATTCGGCTGGGAATTGGTCTGAAGAACCGAAAGAAGTGCCCCATATTTTTGGGGGAGCTGGCGATCAATAATTTCACGTTTAATCCATTTGCTTAAGTCAATTAATTCCTGAATATTCATAAATTTCCTTATCATTTTTAAGATAATCTTCTCAGGTTTGGAGTTATTCGACAAGATAAGATCGCAAGCGTCCGGAAAAGTGACACTTAGACCTTCCCTGGGCAGCTTAAATCCACCCTAAATCCTTGTAATATGTAGAAAATACCTAAAAAATACATATATGCCATTACTTGAAATCTGGAAAGCCACTAAAGATTCAGTCCTAAAGATGAATCTTGAGACTATCGTCAAAATGGCGGGCGATGGCCAGCTCAAAGACGGTAGCGAAACATCCCTCGAATTTAGGCAATTTCTCACTGAGGTAGACAGCAAAAAACTTGCTGAATATGCCACTTACTGCACAGACCATGCCTTTACCAATAGCGGCCAGGTGCTTCAGGATGTCGTTAATGAGATTGGTGGAAGGCTTGGCTTCACAGCGGAAAACGGCCGATATCAAGGTGTTCGTAACGATATTGGCTATGACGGTATTTGGACATCTGGATCTGATTGTCTAGTCATAGAAGTTAAGACTACTAACGCTTACACAATTAAGTTAGATGTCATTGCTACTTATCGCGATCGATTGGCTGAGGCTGGCAGAGTTCCCCATGACTCGCCAATATTAATTGTGATTGGCAGAGACGAGACCGAATCGCTAGAAGCTCAGGTTAGGGGCTCTAAGCACGCCTGGACTATGAGGATTATTGGTATTGAAGCCTTGATTAAGCTCATGGAAGTGAACTTATCAACTTCAGGAAAAGAAGTTACAGAAAAGATTCATACCATTCTCAAGCCTATTGAATATACCCGTATAGATAAGATCGTTGATGTGATCTTTACTGCTGCCGAAGATAAAGACTTGGAGATTGACGGGGCAGGTGAGCCGCTGGATTATCAAGATAAGCCTGAGCAGAAAACTTACGCCACACCTCAAACTACCCCTAGAGAAATAATTGAGCAGAAGAAGCAGTTAGCCATTGAGGAATTGGGCCTCAAGTTAGACAAGGTTTTAGTTAAGAAAAAATATTCACTGTACTCAGATCAAAGAGGGGATGTCCATGCGGCAGTCGCTATATCCAAGCGATATGTTCGTTCTGAGGTTTTCTATTGGTATGCTTATCACGAGGTTCAGCGTCAATTCTTAAGCGAAGCTACTTCCGGATATATGCTTTTCGGAATGGTTGACTTGGATGTCAACTTCGCAGTCCCTTATGCCAAGCTGGAGGAGTTAAGGGAAAAGCTCAGCTCGACTGTTCGTGAAGATGGTCGTGAATACAAGCATATCTTCATCTATGTGGATGGCGACCAGTACACCATGCGTTTACGTGGTGGAGAAGAAATGGATTTGTCGTCTTTTAGGATTTAAGAGATTGTGGTTTCTTGAGATATAAAAATGAGTGATATGCAAAGTATTCAGGCTTCAATTTCCATACTTAAAGATGTGAAAGATTTAGTCGCTCCATCAAATCCCTGGATTCCTGTAATAGCTGCAGTTCTCGGAGCGCTTGCGGGCGGCATGGCACCACTAATTGTGAAGACTCTGGAATCTTCGAGAGATAGAAAAGCAAATCAACAGGCTGTTGCACATCAAATATATGCTGAGATTAGCGCCATCTTGGAGATTGTTAATCAAAGGAAATATTTGGATGAGCTTAAGAGGTTGAGGGACGTAATTTCGATTAATCCAACTTCAAGTTTCTATATGGTTCAAATCTCTGAGGCAATCGACCCTCTATATAAGGCCAACATCGATAAGTTGCCTTTGCTTGCTCCGGAGCTTCAGACCAAGATTGTTATGTTTTATAGATACTTAAATGCTTTGGTAGAGGATATTAAACCCGGCGGTACATTCAATACGGCTGGCGCAACCTGTAAGGGCATAGATCAATTCCTAGTTATTGCCGATCAAGCAATTCTTATTGGAAATCAAATTAAGGTTGAAATTGCCAAGCAATTCAAAATAGGTGATGAGTACCAATAGTCGCCAACGGTAAGCTGCGGTCACCCAGCGCAGTCTATCCCCACTCATTACGGGCTATAAGATTCCATCTTGTAGTTAACAGTTATCAGCACATTCCATTTAACCAAAAGAAAAGGGACCACTATTGCTAGTGAGGGTTTCTTAGTACTGGTGGGTCGGGCGAGATTCGAACTCGCGACCAACGGATTAAAAGTCCGCTGCTCTACCGACTGAGCTACCGACCCAGTAAGACAGAAATTATAGCATAGCAAGAACTTGGTTGGGCTTCCCCAGGTTTGCCGACTTTCCCCTTTGCGCCTTGTAGTTACAAGAGTGCTACGCGTTTGCCCGTCTGGCAACCGGTGGATTTTTTGAGAAATAGTCCTTAATTCCCCTCAAAATTGCCTCGGCAATACGGTCTTGGTAGGCATCGTCATTCAGGCGAGCCTCTTCTTGGGGGTTACTAATAAAAGCGGTCTCTACCAGAATGGATGGGATATCAGGGGCCTTAAGAACGGCAAAGCTGGCTTGCTCAACTTTGGCTTTATGTAGGGGTGCAAACCCACTAATTTGTTTCAGAATCGATGTGCCCACTTGAAGTGAGTCTTTGATCTGGGCGGTGGTCGACATATCTAACAATAAGTTAGCGAGCTGCTTATCTTGCGTTTTAATATTGATGCCGCCAATGAGGTCGGAGGCATTTTCTTTATTGGCCATCCATCGCGCTGTTGTACTACTGGCACCCATTTGGGATAAGGCAAAGACTGAAGCGCCTTTTGCTCTTGGTTCAATAAAAGCATCTGCATGAATCGAGACAAATAAATCAGCTTCCACGCGCCGCGCTTTTTGCACTCTAGTATGAAGGGGTACAAAGTAGTCGCCATCCCTAGTCAGAAACGGGCGCATATAAGGATCGTTTTCAATCTTGTCGCGTAAGAGTTTAGCAATCGAGAGAACAACATGCTTTTCTTTGGATCCCATGGCACCAATGGCACCTGGATCTTCTCCACCGTGACCCGCATCGATTGCAATGGTAATGAGGCGCTTATGTTTTGCTGGGGCAGTGGGCTGCTTTACATCTGGAATCGCTTGCGCTACTGGCGCCCTTGGAGCCTCTTTTTCTTGCTTGCTTGCAAACTGCGCAATTAAGTCAATTTCTTCATTGGCTTTTTCTAGAGCGCTCTCTTTGCGGGCACTATTTTTGACCAATTCCATCAAAGGATCTGGTGGAGTCGCTGGATAGAGGTCGAGCACCATGCGGTATTGGTATTCCGCAATCGGGTCTAGTGTGAAGAGTTGAGGCTTGACAGGCTCCTTAAGATCAAACACCAAGCGCACCATGCCAGGCTGAAATTGACCTACCCGAATTTGAGAGACGTAAGGATCATTCGGTTTGACTTTGGCTACTAAGTCTTTCAGGGTGGAATTGAATTCCATGCCTTGAATATCGACTACTAAACGATCGGGGTTGGTGAGTAGTTGTTGAGTAATAGGAAGCGCTTTATCGGACTCCAGCGTGATACGCGTGTAATCCTCTGCAGGCCAAATACGTACACCCAAAATCTTGGCGCCCCAAGCAATCTCTGCCTCGCCAAAGAGGAGAATGAGTCCCAAAATCTTTGCTGAAGTTCTGAGGTGCCTTCTTCTATAGGAATTAATGGGGAGCTTACTCATCTCTGTTAGGGGTGCAATCTGTTTATAACGACTATCCCAAGCTCGGAGTTTGCTTTGAGTTCTATTTGTCTTTCTGACTCCTCTTCGCCGGCCACTAAGTGAATTTCAATATCAAAAGCGGGAAGGGTGCCCTGAGCTTTTTCTGGCCATTCCACCAAACAGAATCCAGGCTCATCAAAATGTTCTGCAAAACCTGCCTCTTGCCACTCCAGTGGATCCCTCATGCGGTAGAGGTCAAAGTGATGAGCGGTGATGCTTGCTGCAGTGTTTGGGTTGCTATCCTTGATTTGAATAGGGTAGGGCTCACACAAGGTGTAGGTCGGACTCTTCACTCGGCCTTCATATCCGAGGGCTTGTATTAGATGGCGGGCAAAAGTAGTCTTGCCAGCCCCAAGATCACCTTCTAGGGAGATGTTGAGGTGGGCGTTAGGATCCACTTGAAACAGCCGACTAAGACTGGAGGCAAGCTTTTGAGCCAAAGCGGTCGTATCGACTTCTTGCCTACAATGTTGAGTAAATGAATTCTGAGCCATTTGCCTAGTTTATTCAATTATTCAGCTACATTCTGTATTCCTAATGACTTCTTCCCAAATACCGAACTCTGTTGACCAGACCAATCTGCGTGAATGGCTGAATGATCAGTCTCGTCAATTGGGTTTTGATGGCTTGCGTATTACAGATACCCATCTTGGATCGGCCACGGAGAGACTTCATGAGTGGTTAGAGCAGGGTCGCCACGGTCAGATGGAATACATGGCCAGACATGCCGATTTGCGCTCTGATCCCAGCATGCTCGTTCCGGGGGCTGTCAGAGTCATTTGCGTCACTATGAATTACTTATCTCCCGCGATGGATTTTGATGGCGAGTGGCAGCGCTTGGCCGAGCCAACTCAAGCGGTGGTATCGATGTATGCGCGAGGGCGCGATTATCACAAGGTGATGCGCAATCGTTTGCAAGAATTTGCGCAGAGGATTGAAAAGCAGATTGGTTCATTTGGCTATCGTGTATTTACCGACTCAGCACCATTGATGGAAGTGGAGTTAGCTCGTAAGGCGGGCTTAGGTTGGCGAGGTAAGCACACGCTGTTGCTGAATCGTGAATCCGGGTCAACATTCTTTTTGGGTGAGATTTTGGTGGATGTTCCTCTACCAATAGATACAGAGGAAGAGGCGCATTGTGGCACTTGCCAATCTTGTATTGATATATGTCCTACGCAAGCCATTACGGCGCCGTACCAATTAGACGCGCGACGCTGCATCTCTTATTTAACGATTGAAAATCCAGATGCCATTCCGGTGGAGTTTCGGAGGGCGATGGGCAATCGTGTTTATGGATGTGATGATTGTCAATTGATTTGTCCTTGGAATAAGTTTGCGCAACGCACGGCCTTGCCCGATTTTGCTGAGCGACATGGGCTTGGTAGAGCAAGCCTCTTGCAACTTTGGTCTTGGACCGAAGATGAATTTGAGAAGCGCCATGAGGGTAGCGCTATTCGCCGAATTGGCTATTCACGCTGGCGCAGAAACTTGGCTGTAGCGATGGGTAATGCTTTGGCTGATAGTAGCGTGCCCGAGGTAGATAAGGGCCCGATCCGTGAGGACTTATCAAGTGCCTTGCCTGCGGCTGATGCGCTAGTGGCTGAGCATATTCAGTGGGCGCTCGACTTGTGAATCTATTCAGTAAAGCTTGATCTCATCTCACTTACAATCATCCCATGTCATCTGCCGACCAACCGTTTATAGACCCTAGTGAAATTGCTCTAGAGGCTTCGGTAGCGCAGCGCTTTAAAAGCCGTAGGGATGCTTTTTGGGCTGGTATTCGGGATGCATCAGGGGCGCCAGCCATGGTTTTATTTGCAGGTATGGTGGGATTTGGGGCGATGGGTAAAACCAATGGCATGGATGCTTGGTTTACTGGAGCCACCAGTTTCTTTATGTTTGCGTTACCTGGTCAGGTAGTTTTATTGGAGATGGCGATTACTGGATCATCGGTGATTGCAATAGCTTTGGCGGTGACTTTAACGTCCACGCGCTTTATCACTATGACGGTGACACTCTTTCCTCAGCTTCATGAAAAAGATCGTAATCACAGTCTTTACGCTTCCGTTCATCTTTTAGCAATGACTGCATGGGCAATCTCTATGCGCGAGTTTCAGACTATCGAAGCTAAGCATCGATCTAGCTATTTCATCGGTCTTGGCTTGCTATGTTGGTTGATCTCTGTGCCGGGCACTATTTTGGGTTATTTTCTGGCGGGCATGGTGCCACCGGCAATCACCTTGGGTTTGGTATTCATCAACCCTTTATTCTTTTTGCTCACGTTTACTGAAGTAGGCCCTTGGATTAATCGCATTGCTATCGGATTGGGATTTATTCTCGGGCCATTTTTCTTTATTTTGGATCGCGATACAAGCTTGCTGACTACCGGCTTAGTGGCGGGAACTGTTGCCTACTTATTCGATCGCAAAGTATTGCGTAAGAAAGCGGGGGTAATAGGTTAATGAATGCCGCTCTTCAAGGTTGGGGTTTATGGATTGCCTTAGCTGGCGCCACAATCGGCACATACTTTTGCCGAGCAATTGGCGTTTTACTCGCCAAAAAAATTAATCAAGAAAGCGAAATCTTTCGTTGGCTTGCAGCGGTAACTTATGCGATGGTTGCCGCTCTGGTTGTCAGAATGGTTTTGATGCCCATTGGCCTCTTGGCAACCGTCCCTGTATGGATTCGGATTCTGATTTGCGTTCTCAGTATTGGCGTGATGGTTTCTAAGCCAACACGCCGCCTCGTTCCAGCCTTATTGACTGGAACACTGTTGATGCTCGCTTACGGCGTGATGCGCTAAGTAAACCATTCAATAGATTAGAGATGGGCCGCCAAAATTTTGGCAATATGTACAGCCTCTCTTTGCGTGCCATCAGCAATCTGATGGCGACAGCTTGTCCCATCCGCAACCACCCAACTATCTGGCGCTTTACGAATTGCTGGCAAGAGGCTTGCTTCTGCCATTTGTTTTGACACTTCAATGTGCTCAGCTTCATAACCAAAGCTACCTGCCATGCCGCAACAGGATGATTCGATCAGCTTGGGTTCTGCATTGGGGATGAGTTTCAGAAGCTCCAGCGCTGGTGTGACGGCTGCAAATGATTTTTGATGGCAATGCCCATGAAATAGTACTGGGCGCGATGCTGGTTTTAATTGCAACTGGAGCTTGCCACTTTTTGCTTCGCTAGCCAGGAACTCCTCTAAGAGTTGCACATGCTTGCTTACAGTAACTGCACGCTCACCAAAGCCCATGACTAAAGCCTCATCCTTTAGCGTGAAAAGACACGAAGGCTCAAGACCAATAATCGGGACCCCTTTTTCTGCAAATGGAGCTAAATGATTCACTAATTCATCTAAGCTGGCTTTAGCTTTATCAACCATGCCTGCTGCCAGATAAGTGCGACCACAACAAAATTCTTTAGAGCAGGTGTTGCTCGAGGCTGCTTGTGATTCTTGTTTTACTAAGCTCTTTTGTGGAATATGAACGCGATAGCCAGCAGCCTTCAGAACAGCTAGTGCAGCCTGCAAGTTTTCATCTTCAAAGTAGGCATTGAAGGTATCGGCTAAAAGTACCACACCCTGATGACCGTTTGCATCTGCTGTACTGAGTTCTGCTGGCGTAAATTGGTATGGTGTGAGCTTGCTTTTCTCGCTCCAGAATGTTTTGGCTTTCCAGGTTGGCAAACTTCTTTGTGCAGAAATACCCATCACCCATTCTTGTACTTTAGCAATCGGAGTAATGTGATTTCGCAAGTTAAGTAGCGCAGGCAAACCAGGAATGCTGCTAATGATAGGTGCATATTTCGGTAAATAGGCTACGGCTAGATCTCGTAATGAGTGCCCAACCCGTTTTTTGTATGCTGATAAAAACTCAATCTTCATCTTCGCCATATCAACGCCAGTAGGACATTCACGGCGACAGGCCTTGCAGCTGACACAGAGCTCCATCACTTCTTTAATAGCATCACTACCAAGAGGTGAACTTTCGTCTTTAATATCCAGTTGATTGGAAAGTGCGAGACGTAAAGTGTTAGCGCGACCACGAGTGAGATGCTTTTCATCGCGAGTCACACGATAACTTGGGCACATCACTTCCGCATCAAACTTGCGACAGTGACCATTGTTATTGCACATCTCTACTGCTTTAGCTAAGCCCATTGCAGGGTCGCCACCAGTGCCGGGAGCGCTGGTCTCTTCAGTGACAGGATTATTTTGTACATTCCAAGCGGACCAATCTAAAGCAGGTTGCAGTGGAATGACCTTGTAGCTTGGTGGAAAGCGGAAATTGCTTGCATCATCCATCTTGGGTGGATCAACAATCTTGCCGGGATTAAATAATCCATTTGGATCAAACCCATGTTTAATTTCTGCAAGCGCTTCAGTAATCTTGGGTCCAAATTGCCAGGAGATCCACTCTCCGCGACAAAGTCCATCACCATGTTCGCCACTATAGGCGCCTTTGTACTTACGCACCAATGCAGATGCCTCTTCAGCAACCGCACGCATTTTTTGTGCGCCATCACGGCGCATATCTAGGATAGGGCGTACATGGAGGGTGCCTACTGAAGCATGCGCATACCAAGTACCGCGTGAACCGTATTTAGCAAATACGTCTGTGAGTGCTTGGGTATATTCAGCAAGACTCTCTAGTGGGACTGCGCAGTCTTCGATAAAGCTGACTGGCTTGCCATCGCCCTTCAAGCTCATCATGATATTTAGACCAGCCTTACGCACCTCCCATAAATTCTTTTGCAAACTAGCATCAGGCATAGCCACTACCGAGCCTGGTAGACCTAGGTCACCCATCAAACTCTGCAACGATTTTAATTTCTCGAGCAAGGGGGCGTGCGCTTCGCCGGAGAACTCCACTAATAGGATTGCTTCAGGAGTGGGGCCGCTAGCATCAATGAGGGCAGTCTCAATGGTTTTCTTAAAGCTCGGGTTGTGGCGCGCTAAGTCAATCATCGTGCGATCAACTAACTCAACGGCAGTGGGCCCAAGCTTGACGATATGTTGCGCACTATCCATCGCCTTGAAGAAGCTTACAAAGTTCACTACCCCAAGTACTTTATGTTGTGGCAAAGGCGCTAACTTCAGTTCAAGTGATTTGAAATAAGCCAAGGTACCTTCGCTACCAACTAGTAGATGCGCTAAATTGACGCTACCGTCCTGGGTATATGGACGCTCGCTTTGTGGATGAAAGACATCGAGATTGTATCCAGCTACACGACGTAATACCTTGGGGAAATGTGCTTCGATTTCTGGTTGGAGGGTATTGGCAAGACCTTTTACAAAATCACCAAGTTGTTTTGCGGCGCCAGAACTATTGGCGTAATTTCCAAAGCTAGCCACTTGTCCATTTGCTAGCCAAGCATCAATTCCTAAAACGTTGTGCACCATGTTTCCATAGGCAATAGAGCGACTTCCGCAAGAGTTATTACCGGCCATGCCACCAATCGTTGCCTGACCAGCAGTGGAGACATCTACCGGGTACCAGAGGCCATGGGGTTTGAGTGCAGCATTCAGGTGGTCTAAAACAATGCCAGGCTCAACCACTGCGGTTGCTTTTTCTGGATCAGCATGCAAGAGTTTGCGAAAGTATTTTGTATTGTCGATCACGAGTGCTGTGCCAGTGGTTTGCCCGCACTGACTAGTACCACCTCCGCGTGGCAACACTGGAACCCCTAGATCAGCTGCAATCTGAATAGCAGTTGCAATATCTTCGGCTGTTTTAGGAACAAAGACAGCCACAGGCATTGCTTGATAAATTGAAGCATCTGTTGCGTAGCGTCCACGACTAGCTATGTCTGTCATGACTTCACCAGAGGTTTCTTGCCTGAGGCGCTTGGCTAACTCTGCCTTATTGGCAACGAAGTCTGGAAGTGGTAAATCGAGTGGCTTGTTCATGCCGCAACTTTCTGTTTGGATTCTGAGTCAACTAATTGAATAACAACATCACGTTTATTCATGACGTGTTGCATCATGACTTTGCGCATGCGCACGCTGTCACGTGCCTTTAATGCATCTAACATTTCCTGGTGCTCGACAACAGCTTTTTCCCATTTCACGCCATCTTGATTCGAGCGAAAGCGCAGTGCCTCAATGCGGGCATTGACCTGGGTAAACAGCTGACTTAAGACGGGATTGTTTGCCGCTTGATTAATGGCTTGGTGAATCTTGAGATTCAGTCGGTAGTAGCTTGAGAGATCTCTGCGAGCATACGAGGCCATCATTTCATATTGGAGAGCTTCAAGCTCAATGAGCGCTTGATCGTTTATGTTTTGTGCTGCTAACTCTCCAGAGTAGCCCTCTAAATTCGCAATCACATCAAAGGTGTGCAGGATGTCATCTCGGCTGAGTTGCACTGCAATTGCTCCGCGGTTTGCAATCAGCTCAACTAAGCCATCAGCGGCTAAGCGTCGAATTGCCTCGCGAATAGGGGTGCGTGACACGTTGAGCTGCTCTGCCAACTCCCGTTCATTGAGTTTGCTTCCCGGCGTAATGGCGCCCTCCACTAATAAAGCTCTGAGCTTTAGGAAGGTAGCTTCATGCAAGTTTTGCGTATTTGCGGGCGTTGTGAGCATCATTGGAAATGCCTTAATTTTGTATACATATTTACTATAACCTATCAATAGCTATAAA
>NZ_NCJB01000505.1:0-1258 GCF_002282275.1 Polynucleobacter sp. 39-46-10
AATCGGAATGCGTTTGATAAGGCACATGCTTTTTACGAGAAATATGGACCAATTACCATTGTTCTAGGGCGTTTTATGCCATTTATTCGTACTTTCGCCCCCTTTGTGGCTGGGGTGGCGCATATGCGCTATTCCGTCTTTGTTTTCTATAACGTGATTGGCGGCATTGTTTGGGTTTGCAGTTTGACCAGCCTTGGTTTTTTCATTGGCGATCATCCCTGGGTGAAAAGTAATTTCTCTCTAGTGGCACTGGCAATGATTGTCATTCCGGGCTTGCCAGCTCTTTGGATTTTCGTGAAAGAGGTCTTTAAAAAGCTTTCTCACCGCACTAAATAAATTGATCGACTTAGTCAAATAAGCTAAAATCTCAGCTTCGGCGAATTAGCTCAGCTGGTTAGAGCGACGGAATCATAATCCGCAGGTCCGGGGTTCAAATCCCTGATTCGCCACCATATCTTCAGGCCATTGCCCAGCGGCAGTGGCCTTTTTCTTAGGTGTGACTGCTTGGGCGTAAGCGATGGCTAAATTTTGGAACTTTGTGCTTTTCCAGCTCGGTTGGTTTGCCTGCATTATTGGCGCCGCCAATCATCAGGTGTTTTGGCCTGTTGTCATTACCTTACTCTATCTGACCATCCATATTGCACGCTCCAATCAACCATCGTTGGAGATGAATCTATTATTAAAGGCGGCCTTATACGGAGTAAGTGCTGACTCACTTGTATCTTTATCAGGATTTTTAATCTTTGAGGATGCTTGGCCAAGCAGCTATTTGTCACCCGTTTGGATGTGGGTACTCTGGGCTTTGGTTGCCAGCACAATCAACGGGTCACTATCCTGGCTGCGTGGAAGACCCATTCTGGCAGCAGTATTAGGTGCAATTGCAGGCCCAATGTCTTATGAGGCAGGCATCCAAATGGGTGCTGGAGCATGGGGGCCACAAGGACAGGTAGGCGGCCTCATATTTTTAGCAATTATTTGGGGCGCTGCAATGCCACTTTTCCTATATTGGGATCGCGTAAGAGTGACCCTAGATAAAAATCAGCCATAGAGTCAAAAAAGTTTCTTGCAAATACTACTGTTTTTATATACAGTGACTTCTAAGTTGTTAAAAAGTACAGAAACTTCGGGAAAAAGCCCAATACATAGCGAAAAGGAATTAAAAAATGGCCTTGGATGATAAGAAGAAATCAGCCTCATCAGAGTTTGACGGCATGAGTGGAGACAAGCAAAAGGCATTAACAGCAGCTTTGGCGCAAAT
>NZ_NCJB01000506.1:0-1253 GCF_002282275.1 Polynucleobacter sp. 39-46-10
GCGATATGGTGAAGTACATCCCTTTTAGCGCTCTGCTTAGCTAAGTTAATCTAATACACAGCAAGCCCAAAGAAATCAGATTACGATCTCTATATGAAACTCGAATTACGATTCTTTGCCTCTCTGCGAGAAGGCCTTGGACTCTCTAGCGAGAGTATTACTGCTCCAGCAGATGTCAAAACTATTGCTGACTTAAGAGCTTATCTTACTCAACGAGGAAACCCTTGGGCTGAGGTGCTGGCAAGCAGCAGGATAATTCGTTGCGCCTTAAATCAAGAGATGGTGAGCGATTCCACTTCGCTAGTGGAGGGTGCTGAAGTAGCTTTCTTCCCTCCGGTTACTGGTGGCTAAGATGCAGAACGATTTCATCCGCATTCAAGAGCAAGACTTTGACCTCACTACTGAAGTTCAAGCGCTGCGCAAGAATGACCCTCGCGTAGGCGCAGTAGTCACTTTTGTTGGTACCGTCCGAGATATGAATGACGGTAGTCAAGTTAAGGGCATGACGCTAGAGCACTACCCCGGTATGACAGAAAAATCCCTAGAGGAAATCATTCAACAAGCCAGAGGCCGCTGGGATATTTACAAGACTCTAGTCATTCATCGAGTAGGGCCGCTTTTGCCCGAAGATCAAATTGTCCTGGTGGCGGTTACTAGCGCCCACAGAGGTGAAGCATTTGCTGCTTGTGAGTTCATCATGGATTACCTCAAAACAGCAGCACCATTTTGGAAAAAAGAAGAGACCCCCGAAGGTGGTAAATGGGTTGATGCCCGCGTCACTGACGATGCTGCAATGGCCCGTTGGAATTAATTAGCCACCCCTCATATTCGGGGAAGTATTTTTCGAAAGGTGAGATTAATGCGGGGGCTTGTAACAGTCTTTGTCTTGAGGAGGCTGTGATGCCAATGTTCTTGAATGGGTGGATGCATGATGAGTAAACTTCCATGATCAAGAAATACTGAGATAGTAGTTTTGTCCTGCTTATGGCGAAATGTAAACTTACGTCGAGCACCTAAGCTGAGTGATGCGATGGGGGATGTACCGTCTAGCTCTTTCTCATCATCGCTATGCCATCCCATACCTTCATCACCAGTGTGATACAGATTAAGTAAGCAAGAGTTATAGGTGTGCCCGGTGAATTGTTCAAGTTTGCGTCTCATTTCAATCAACTCTTTAGTCCAGGCCTGAGGGGCTTTTTGAACTCCAGAGTAGGTGTACATACACTCTGGGTCACCTACCCAGGCAACTTTTC
>NZ_NCJB01000101.1:0-8124 GCF_002282275.1 Polynucleobacter sp. 39-46-10
GACGGATGGATGCTAGCTTGAGTCGGCCATCAAACGCTTTTTCGAAAACAGGCTGCAATACCTTAAAGGCGGCGCTAGCTAAGTTCTCAACAGTAGGAACATGCTCCATCACTACTGTCTTGTGATTGGGGATGGAGTTTAAATAATCTACTAATCCAGCATCTTCTTTGGCAACCAAAAATGCGTGATCCCAAGGCTCCACTACGTATTGGTTAGTAAGGCGCTTAATATCTCCAAAATCTAAGACCATGCCATCGTCCGCCTTACCTGGATGATCCGCGATCACACCAGTCAGCGTGACTTCAATGGCATAGCGATGGCCATGCAAATGACGGCACTGGCCATCATGATTTGGAATGCGATGACCCGAGTCAAACTCAAGTCGGCGGGTAATGGAGATGGCTTCTTGCTTGTTGGTCATGATTGCTTTTCTAAATACTTAAATATCGCTTGGTAAAGCTACTATCGGATACCGATCATTTTATGGGTCTGAACACTCAAACGCCATAAAGGTCGCTTTTGACAGAGACGAACTGCCAATGCGAGGTTTTCTTGAAGGTTTGGACCGTCCATGGCCTGCAAGAAGCGATTGCGGTAATCCATCTTCTCAAATCGAGCCAATAAGGTCTCAATGGCAACATGACCCTGCTGAGGAATCACCAGCTTAATTTCATCGGCTTGCAAAACAATCAACTCAGAGCCGGCCTTAGGGCTGACACATACCCAATCAACGCCTTTAGGAATCTTGATCGTGCCGTTGGTCTCAATGGCGATAGTGAAACCCTTGGCATGTAAAGCGTCGATTAAAGCAGTATCGAGTTGCAGTAGTGGCTCTCCACCGGTGAAGACAACGTAACGTTGCTGCGGGCCTGCTGAGGTGCTGACCCACACCTCTTCTATAGTATCTGCCAATAAAGAGGCGGTTTCAAACTTGCCGCCACCGACGCCATCACTTCCAACAAAGTCGGTATCGCAAAATTGGCAAACTGCAGAAGCGCGATCTTCTTCACGTCCGCTCCACAAATTGCAGCCAGCAAAGCGACAAAATACGGCTGCACGACCTGCGTGGGCACCCTCACCTTGAAGGGTTGGAAAAAGTTCTTTTACGGTATACATAGCTATGTGCTGATTTTAAGCGCTTTGCTTACTTCCAGGACACAAGCTCCCACTCTAAGTAGTCTTCCCAGAGGGCATTGCTCCAAAACATACCTGCCCATAAATAGCGTCCATAGCCACGCCGGATAACCCAACGGCCGACTTCCGGGGCAAACCAAACATCTTCCTGACGATAGTTGGCTACTCGAGAGAAGTCGTTACTGGTGAAGAAAGGCGCCTCATTCTGATACTTCAAGACGGGGAATTGGCCAGCAGGCACGCTGACACCCTCCCACTGAAGTGCCGTTATATTCAATCCCCAGTAATAGTCGTTATCGGGATAGCCGACTACTTGATAGCGGTCACGATAGAACCCAGACCAACCTGGAACGAGTTGCTCAGGCCACAAGGGAATCGGCTTCAAAAACTTTTGTGGGGGATTCCAATGGGGATCTTGCAAGACATAGCCCCAAGGTTGTTGAATTTCATCGGGGAGTGGCCCCGCTTTTAGTCCGCTACGCTCAATTCGAATCTGGGGCCCAATAGAAGCTATTCTCTCGGTAACAATATCTACCAACTCTTGGTTGAATACATTACGCACGTTGTAGACCCACTGCTGCCCCACTTGTGGCGCCCTTACCTTGGGAGGATTTGTGGGTTGAGGTAAAGGTGTCGAAGTTGGATACGGCTGGCCAGCAATACAGGCCGCCAGCAATGCTGGCGACAGCAATACAAGAAGCCTACGTACAGTGTTTATTTGTAGGAGCTCAATTGCCATTGATAGCTACCCTCTAGAATCACTGCACCAATTTGCCCTTGAATTTGATAAGAGCCAGATGCCTCACGCGCAACCCAGCGACCAATCTGCGGTGCAAACCAAACTGTTTCTTTGCGAATGCAATCTACCTTGTTGGGATCGTCACTCTCATAATTAATCAGAGTCTGAAAACGCAATGCTACAAACTCTCCAGCAGGAACAGTAATTTTTTCCCAACCTTGTACGCTCATATATTCTTGCCAGTTCATTTGCGAGCCTGAGTAGCCAGCAATGCTGTACTTGGTGTTGAACTGTTTTGCCCAAGTCGTAGATAGCTGCTCAGGCCAAAGCGGCAAAGATGGACTGAAGTTGAGCAAGCGTGACCACTGTGTGTCTGTAGAAACCATTCCCCATGAAGTCTGAATTTCACTAGGCAAGCGTGCGCCATCCGCAGTCATTCGATCAATCACAATCGTGGAGCCAATTTTAGAAACGCGCTCAGTAATCACATCTAAAGTTTTGCCATCAAAAACATTCTTCTTGATATAAGTCCACTCTTGCCCAATTTGTGGGGGGCGAACGCTTGGCAATGGTTTTGGTTGAGCAACCGGAATGCCATGCTCATATGAAAGGCCGCCGCAAGCAACTGGGGCTAAAGCGGCAGAAACGATAAAAGTGCGACGAGATAAGTTCATATTGCTACCCACGGTAATTTAAATAAATGAGTTGGACGAATAAAGTTTACGGGTATTTAATTATGCTTCAGTGCTTTTGCTATTTTATTGCGCCCCACTGAGGCTTTTGGAATGCCGGACATATCAAACCACTTATGGGCATCTTCTTCAAAGCCTACGCCATGCATAAAGTTATAAATTGCCTTTTTAAGACCCACACCGAGACGATCGTGATCGACACCTGTGGGGTCAATAAAGGCAACATCATTCTTGGCAAAGCTAATCGGGGGTAATGGCACCAGCTCAATGCCATAGGCTGCCGGATCAAGCCCAACTGGAGAGTGCACCGTACAAGTAAAGCGATGGAAGAAGCCACTCTGAATGCAGCCATTTTCAAAAAGCTGACGAACGTATTCCAGTGAGTCAACTGTCTCTTGGACGGTTTGTGTTGGGAAACCATACATGAGATAAGCATGCACGAGAATTCCAGCATCTGAGAAGCCTTTGGTGACTTGGGCAACCTGCTCGACTGATACCCCTTTTTTCATCAGATCAAGAAGTCTGTCAGAGGCAACCTCTAATCCGCCGGACATGGCAATGCAACCACTTTGCGCTAACAACTCACATAACTCAGGTGTAAAGGTCTTTTCAAAGCGGATGTTGCCCCACCAAGAAATCACCACCTTACGACGTATTAATTCTTCGGCAAGGGCTTTTAGGATTTTTGGCGGCGCCGCTTCATCCACAAAATGAAATCCACTCTGACCAGTCTCTGCAACGATAGCTTCAATACGATCAACCAAAAGACTTGCAGAAGCAGTTTCATAACGAGAGATGTAATCTAAGCTTACATCACAGAAGCTACATTTTTTCCAATAGCAGCCATGAGCAACTGTGAGCTTATTCCAGCGCCCATCACTCCACAGGCGATGCATGGGATTGAGCATATCCAGTAGCGATAAATAAGAATTGAGTGGTAGGCCATCCCAGGTGGCAGTACCGACTTCTTCAAAAGGAATATCTGGCTCCTGCCAATTGATATAACGAACTTCATTACTAGCGGTTCGGATAAATGTACGAACGAGTCTTTCAGCAGAGCGCTTTCCATTTAAATGCTCCAACAGAGCCAGCAGGGGTCGCTCCCCAGAATCCAGTGTGATGAAGTCCACAAAATCAAATATGCGCGGATCGGTGAGCTCACGTAACTCCGTGTTCACGTAGCCACCACCGAGACCAATTTTGATAGCGGGGTAATCTTGCTTGATAGTTTGAGCAATTCGTAATGCGGCGTACATTGCCCCGGGGAATGGCACTGAAAGCAATACTAAGCCAGGTTGATGCTTTTCGATCGAGGACTTTGTCAGCTCCTGTAAATGCAAATCCATTAATGTGGGGCTTGCAGCCAGGGCATCCGCTAAAGGCGTAAACGTGGGCTGACTACCTGCCAGAGATTCTGCATAGCGAACAAACTCAAAACGCTCGTCTACCGCGTCCCGCAATACGTCGGATAAATCATTAAGATAGAGAGTGGCTAAATGACGCGCCCGATCTTGAGAACCGAGTGCACCAAATGCCCACGCCAAAGAATCCCCGCCCTCTTCTTCATCATAGGCATCAAGAGATGCAAATCGCGGACCTTCAGGCAATAAAGCGCGACTGTTGATGCGATGGGCAAGAGTACTATCGCGCCCTTGCAAAAATGCAATCGCTAGAGCAATGGTGCCTTGATAATCTGCGAAGTAATCGAGAAAAAAGTTGACGCTCGCACTGCGATTTTCTTCAGGAAGCTTCAGCGCCTGATCTTTGATCTCCAGTAAACCCTGTGGAGTAAAGAAGCCTAGAACCAAGGCCAAGGCCAAATCCTCTTGAACAGCCTCAAAACCTCGTGAGCGCAGAAAGCCAGTGAGATAGGCGGTTGATGGATACGGCGTATTGAGCTGCGTCATCGGCGGAATGAGACTGAGGATCTTCATGCCGTCTGGGTCCGTTTCTCACTCAGAGATTCCAATATCTCTAATTCCTCGGAAGTAAAGCCAGCTTGTTCGCGCGCATCAAAATTAAACGGCCCCCTCAAAGTGGGTGCGCGATATTTTTCAGCCAACTCTCGATAAGTCGCAATTGGGGATAGATTGTCATTGGCACACAAGAAGTTAAACCAGCGATTACCAACAAGCACATGCCCAATCTCATCATGGAGAATGATTTCTAGAATTTCTACAGCGCGCTCATCTTTGATTTGTTTAAAACGATCCCGAATCTCCGGCACTGCATCAAGCCCTCTTGCTTCCATAGTTCGAGGGACCAGAGCCATCCGCGCAATCACTGAATCTGTTGTTCTCTCCACCATCTCCCACAAACTATTGTGAGCTGGGAAATCCCCATAACCAAATCCAAAGGACTGTAAATGGGTATTGATCAAGCTGAAATGGTAGGCCTCTTCTTTTGCGACTCTAAGCCAATCTTCGTAATAGGCCTGAGGCATACTCGGAAATCTCCAAATGGCATCTAAGGCTAAATTCATGGCATTAAATTCAATATGCGCCAAGGAATGCCAAAGAATAGCTCTCCCCTCACCCGTATCCATTTTTCTTTTGGGAACAAACTTTGGCGCAACTAAATCTGGTTTAGCTGGTCGCCCAGGGAGGCAATGATTTTGACTAGTAAGGTTGCTAGAAGGGTTTATAGCAATGCGTCCAGCTTGATGCTCAGCAAACAAGTCAGCCAGCTGGCCAACCTTGGACTGCACATCGGTATTTGCCAGTATTGCGAGGGAGGTTTCTCGAAGCTCAGACATAGGTGACTTTAGAGAATCCTCTCAATCCAACAAAGCTTGAGAAGAAGCTTTATCTCGAATTGATCTTAGGATTAGCACCAAGGTTACTAGATGCACCAGCGCAACCAGGATATTGCTAATGACTACCGGGTTTGTGAAGTTGCCTACAGTGAATGGGGTTGTGAGCTTATAAAGCACCTGAACCAGAAGCAAAGGCGCAACCAGCATTGGCAAGGGGTTGATTAGTAGGCCCAGCGAAACTAGCAATATAGAACCGTAGATAGATAAAAGAATACCTCTAGCAGGGCTAGCCGGTCCATAGCCATGCTCAACCCAAGATGCATCCGAAATAAGACCAATGCAGACGGGAATCAAGACCACCACATTAATGATGAGGGAGATATAAATCATCCTCTTCATTGGTGTCATTCCCACTCGATAGTTGCTGGAGGTTTTCCGCTAATGTCGTAGACCACGCGATTGATGCCGCGCACTTCGTTAATAATGCGATTAGATACCTTGCCTAGCAAATCATGAGGCAAGTGAGCCCAGTGCGCTGTCATAAAGTCTTGTGTTTGAACGGCTCTGAGCGCAACAACATACTCATAGGTTCTGCCATCACCCATAACGCCAACAGATTTCACTGGCAAGAACACTGCAAAAGCTTGACTGGTGAGGTCATACCAAGATTTTTGACTTGCTTCATCAATCGTATTACGCAGCTCTTCTATAAAGATTGCATCTGCACGCTGCAAGAGGCTAGCGAACTCTGCTTTAACTTCACCTAAGATGCGCACACCAAGGCCAGGCCCTGGGAATGGATGGCGATAGACCATCTCCCGTGGCAAACCTAAAGCAACGCCGAGTTCACGTACTTCATCTTTAAATAACTCACGCAATGGCTCAAGCAGCTTGAGGTGCATATCTTCAGGCAAGCCGCCCACATTGTGATGGCTCTTAATCGTATGCGCGCCCTTCTTGCCTTTACCAGCAGACTCAATCACGTCGGGATAAATAGTTCCCTGAGCAAGCCACTTGGCATTTTGAATCTTGCCAGACTCAGCTTGGAAGATCTCAACGAATTCTTTGCCAATGATTTTGCGCTTGGCTTCTGGGTCAGCAACACCAGCAAGCTCAGACATAAATTTGTCTTTAGCATCCACTCGAATTACTTTGACACCGAGATTACGAGCAAACATTTCCATCACCATGTCGCCTTCGTTCAAACGAAGCAAACCATGATCAACAAATACGCAAGTGAGTTGCTCACCAATCGCACGATTGATTAATGCCGCGGCCACGCTAGAGTCAACGCCACCAGATAAACCAAGAATAACTTCTTCATCACCAACTTGTTTGCGGATATGCTCAACGGCCTCACTAATGTAGTCACCCATCACCCAGTCCGGTTTGCACTGACAGATCTCATGGACAAAGCGACTCAAGATGGCCTCGCCTTGTAAGGTGTGAGTTACTTCTGGATGGAACTGAAATGCATAGAAACGACGTTCTTCATCAGCCATACCTGCAATAGGGCAAGACTCTGTTGAAGCCATTAACTTAAATGCTGGTGGCAGTGTAGTAACTGAATCGCCATGACTCATCCACACCTTGAGAATGCCATGGCCTTCGCTAGTGGAGAAGTCTTGTATGCCTTTCAGCAAATTGGTGTGGCCATGGGCACGCACTTCGGAGTAACCAAACTCGCGGGCCTTACCCAAGGATTCAGCAGAAGCAACCGCACCACCCAATTGGGTTGCCATGGTTTGCATGCCATAGCAAATACCTAAAACGGGAACGCCTAATTCAAAAACGATTTGTGGTGCCCAAGGACTTCCGTCTTCAGTAACAGAGCTTGGTCCACCAGAAAGAATGATGCCTTTACCACCCTGCTCTTGAATGAACTTACGAATAAATTCTGGATCGCAATCGTAGGGGTGGATCTCAGAATAGACACGCGCATCACGCACGCGCCTGGCAATTAATTGGGTGACTTGTGAACCAAAGTCGAGAATCAGTATTTTGTCGTGCACGAAAGGATTACCTTAAATTCAGCCTGCTTTTACTTCTTAGTCAATGTGGTAATTCGGGGCTTCCTTCGTGATCTTCACATCATGAACGTGTGACTCGCGCACACCCGCTGAAGTGATTTCCACAAAATTCGCTTTTTCATGAAGCTCATCAATCGTCTTGCAACCCAAGTAGCCCATTGAAGAACGGATGCCACCAGTCAGTTGATGCAAGATAGCAAGCACGCTACCTTTGTAAGGCACTTGACCTTCAATACCCTCAGGCACAAGCTTCTCGGCATTTGCTGCGCTGATATCACTTTGGAAGTAGCGATCTGCAGAACCATCAGCCATCGCACCTAAAGAACCCATGCCGCGATAGCTCTTGTATGAACGACCTTGATACAAGAACACTTCACCAGGAGCCTCTTCTGTACCAGCAAACATACCGCCCATCATGACAGAGCTTGCGCCAGCAGCTAAGGCTTTCGCAACGTCTCCAGAGTAACGTACACCGCCATCAGCAATTAATGGAATGCCTGTGCCCTTGAGTGCAGCAGCCACATTCACAATCGCACTAATTTGAGGAACGCCAACGCCCGCAACAATTCGGGTTGTACAAATAGAACCCGGGCCAATACCTACCTTAACACCATCAGCACCATGATCAGCCAATGCTTTAGCAGCATCGCCAGTAGCAATGTTTCCACCAATCACTTGTACGTGAGGGTAATTTTTCTTAACCCATTTGACGCGATCTAAAACACCCTGGCTATGTCCGTGAGCGGTATCCACCACAATCACATCAACGCCTGC
>NZ_NCJB01000507.1:0-1245 GCF_002282275.1 Polynucleobacter sp. 39-46-10
TGACAATGGTGCATTAACAACACGAGTCAAAATACCAAGTACCGCTGGAACACGGTGTCCTGACCAAGATACGATTGCCTCTAAACCTCTAAGAAGTCTAGAGAGACGATGCCAGTAATACGGTCAGCAGTTAATGGAACATAACGCAGCAATACCCCAGCATGAATAGTGAAGTAGTCCACACCTTGTTCAGCTTGCTCTACCAAGGTATCGCGGAACATTTCCCAGGTGAGGTCTTCTGCAATGCCGCCGGTCTTATCAAGAGCTTGATAAATAGGAACGGTACCAATCGGAACTGGTGAGTTACGAATAATCCACTCACGGGTTTCATGAATATGTTTACCAGTAGATAGATCCATGATGGTGTCTGCACCCCAACGAATCGACCACACCATTTTTTCTACTTCCTCATTAATTGAGGAAGTTACAGCAGAGTTACCTAGGTTGCCGTTAATCTTCACGCGGAAGTTGCGGCCAATAATCATGGGCTCTAGTTCTGGGTGATTGATATTGGCTGGGATGATTGCGCGACCAGCAGCGATCTCGGAGCGCACAAACTCACCAGTAACAATGTCAGGCAAATTGGCGCCATAGCTCTTGCCAGGGTGTTGCTTGAGAAGTTGTTTGTACTCAGGATTCTTGCGTAATTGCTCTAGACCCATAGACTCACGCAAAGCAACGTATTCCATTTCAGGAGTCACGATGCCTTTGCGGGCGTAATACATTTGACTCACGTTTTGACCTGCTTTAGCAACACGCGGAGGATTAATGTGAGCAAAACGTAAATTCTGTGTCGCTGCATCTTGTGAGCGCGCAACGCCGTACTCAGAACTTGGCCCTGCTAATTGCACTGTGTCACCACGTTCTTCAATCCAGTTCTTGCGCAATAAAGGCAAGCCTTTTTCAAGGTTAATCACAATATCGGGGTCGCTATATGGCCCTGACGTGTCGTAAACCGGAACAGGTGGATTAGGGACCATTTCTTCACCTACGCGTGTTGATAACTGCTCAATCATGCGAATCGGTGCTTTGATGTCTGGGCGTGAACCCTCTAAATAGGTTTTTGTGGAGGCGGGATAGGCAAATTTTTGGCCAAAGTCACGCTCCAAGCTCTTAAGGCTAGGAATCTCTTGTTTAGATTTTGTATTGGTATCGCTCATGTCCATCTCCTGACTGTAATTAGATGGACGAAACCGGGTGACGGTCTGATGGAAAACTCCCCACGCCAGCATTACCTGGATCGGG
>NZ_NCJB01000102.1:0-8005 GCF_002282275.1 Polynucleobacter sp. 39-46-10
GCTTGACTGTAAGTTGTCGGATCAGTTGGTGAAAACACATTTCCAGTTTTTGGATCGACACGATTATCGAGATTTAATTCAAGATTTGAATTTCTGGTTGGCTGCTGTGCTAATGGTGTGCGGTCGAGAATCAATACTGACTTTGCGCTTGAAATAATGGTTCCAGATGAATCAGCAGGATATCCCACCAAGTACATACCGTTTTCATTAACAATACGATTTTGATTGTCCACTGCAAATTGGCCATTGCGTGAATACTGGAACTTGGTTGGATTCTCTGTTGGCACTGTTCCATCAACAGTTTTCGCCATCATGAACATACCTGGACCTGTAATAGCCATATCTAGAGGATTTTGGGAATTCACAACCGTACCGTAACTACCAGTGCGGCGGATTGCCATACGATATGCACCCATACCAGCACGATCTACGGATTGCGGATCTTGCGCTCTGAAGAACTGATCTGAAAACACATATTCACCAGATTTATATCCAACTGTCTGTGCGTTGGAAATATTGTTACTGGTAACGTCAATTGCTTCGGAGGCTGACTTTAATCCTGATAATCCGATTCCGTATCCCATTTTTCTTCCTTTTATCTCTGCTTTACTTTGTTTATCTTGCTTGCTTTTGTTTGTTGTCTACTATTTATTTTTTCTTACGTTTTTCTTAGCTGATCCACTGCTGCACTTCGGAAGAATTAATAGTTCTTCCGTCTAATAAATTCAGAATGGCATCGCCATTTGCACCCTTAGTTACCGATGCAACTGCTGATGCGACATAAGCCGTTGGGTTTTCACTCGCGTCGGCTGAGTTAGTTCCCGCTAGGCTGAGGTAGTACATTCCAGCATCGACTGTGTTGCCATCAGCATCCTGACCATTCCAAATAAAATTGGCCATACCAGCATTGAGGTTGCCTAAATCAACACTATTAACCACATTTCCAGCTGCATCAGTAATGGTTGCAACGACTGACTTCAATGGATTTTCTGCATTTGCGCCCAACATAACTTGATTCTCTCCATCAAATGCAATGCCGTTACCAGCAACTGCTGGACTATGGCCAATCAATGCGGCTTGGTTCATGAAATTCACACTTTGCATTTGTGCAAGCATGGCGGTCATGGACGTATTCATATTGCCCATACTGCTCACCATATTGAGTTGTGACATTTGCGCAGTCATCGTGGATGCATCCATTGGAGCCATTGGATCTTGATTCTGGATCTGTGCAATCAATAGTTTTAAGAAATTTTGCGTTTGCTCAGCAGCAGTTCCGCCGCTTGTGGATGTAGCTGATGCCTCAGCGGGTTTATTCGCTGTAGTTGGGTCATAAGTACGAATGCCACTCATTGGATTGGTGATTGCCATAATTTCCTCTTACGCTTTACGCATGCTCTCTATTAATTACTTACCTAAATCAAGGGTCTTCAACATCAATTGCCTTGATACATTCATTGCTTCCACATTCATCTGATATGAACGCGATGCCGAAATCATGTTCACCATCTCTTCTACTGGGTTGACGTTTGGCATCTCCACATAGCCAGCAGCATTTGCCTTTGGATGACCTGGGCGATATTCCATTCTTAATGGGGCATCGCTCTCCAACACCTTGCTAACCTCAACTCCAGACCCCGGAGACCCTGGCTTAGTGATCGCTGTAAATTCCACTTGTCTTGCTCGGTATGGGCGGCCATCCGGTCCAGAGACACTTTCAGCATTGGCAATATTGGATGCAGTCACATTCAAGCGCATTGCTTGAGCTGTGAGGCCAGTCGAGCCGATATTAAATGCGCCTAATAAACTCATGAAGGTTGACCTGTAATTGCAGACATACGACCACGAATTGTGCTACCCAACATATTGAGTGCTGACTCAGTAAATACTGAGTTCTTAGTAAATTCAGTGAGCTCAACGTCAGCATCAACCGTATTGCCATCCATCGAAGGCTGATTTGGGATGCGGTAGAGCAAGCGAGGATCTTCTTGGGGCACCTTGCCAGGAATGTGGGCTGAATGCGTTGTTGCCATTCCAATAGCACTAGAGGATGTTTTGCCATCTAGCTGCGCCTTCAATACGTCAGCAAAGCGGATATCTCTAGCTTTGTAGCCAGGAGTATCGGAGTTTGCCAAATTGTTCCCAAGCACTTGCTGGCGATACGTACGCAGTTTTAGTGCGTTTTCGCCGAAAGTTAAAGGATCGTATTGCGGTACAGCGTTCATTTACTCTCCACCCGTTAAGGGAATACAAATCCTGAGGGGAAAATCCTCACATATGAATATGCAAGGACCGTGCCAGTTTTATATGGAGATTTAAATTAGTAAGCGCTAACTTTTTAAGCTAAGCACCTTATCGCTGACTTCGTTGACGAAGTGAGCCCTAGAATTAAGAAAACCCCAAAATATGGGGTTTTTTCTTAAAATCGGCAAAAATTGCCGCTTTATTACAATGCCATGCAATCCTATTGGCAGCTTTTGCCAATAGGCCAAGATTTAGTTAGCTTTGGTTTCTTTTACTAAACGATCACCCTTTGGCTGCAATGGGCGGGCATTCATTGGATAAATGCGATCAAAGTTTTTGACCTGCTCTTCGCTGACATAAATTGGGTTTTTCATCACAAACCACAGTACATTCTCGCTGCAAGGTGGGGTTGTAAGCGAACCCATATAGGTGAAATAACTCTTATCAGCCGGCAGAATCTGATTTACATCGATCACTACTCCAGGCGCCTCTGACTTACCTTTAATCAGTGGGACATTATTCCAAAGCGTCTGAATGAGTCCATTTTCCTTAACCTCGTCACTTCCCCACCAGTACTTTTTGCTTGCTGCGGGCGGTTTTGTAGTCATTAATACGCCAACTACTGCCAAACTTCCATCATGGTGCTGGTGGACTAAATGGGCCACCATATCAGTACGCTCGCCATTGATCGCCTCTTCACTAGGCTTATGGAAATGGAATTGAACTAATCTGTACTGACGACCATCAGCAATCAGATTACTGCCTTCACCGTAATTAACCTGAATCGTATGGCCGTTATCGACGATGGCGAGTTGAGAAGGTCTATAAAGAAATTCTAAAGGTGTGAGCTCTGCTTTCACCGCTCTATCAACATTGATATTGATAGGTGATTGAGTCTTGCCTTTTAAGCAAGCCAAATTGTCTTTACTTAAATTACCCCAGTTTTCTGGGCCGCCAGGACCATCAACATAGGACCAATGCACGTCGTGATGATCCTTTTCAACCGCCTTAGCCGCTGCCTTAGTTGCCTTTGGCTTACTTTCAGACTTAGATTGCGCAGTGGTATTGCTAGCTGGAAGATCGCCAGTTCGTATAACAATATCGCCAGAACCCTTATTAATCTTATTTAAGAGCGCCTTGCTCATATCGTCATCACTAGATGATGAAGCTGCTGTGGCCGTGGTTGAAGCTTTAGGCTTATCAGCACTTACAGCAGGAGCCGGTGCATCACTAGCAATTGCACTTGAACTGATTGCATATGACAACGCAAGTGCAAACAAGGAAATAGATAGTTTGATTTTTTTATTCATAGATTTTCTTACGGATATTTTCGGCTTCGTGTTTATATTGCTTTATAAATCATGGCTTTGTAGCGCTCTTAGCGGGGCGCTTGGTAGCTGGCTTCTTGCTAGGCGCCACAGGAGGGGCACCATCACCATCCGCAAGACTTCCGCCTGGTAAAACGTCAATTGCAGGAGATCTGCTCCGCGAGAACATCCACTCACATTTCATGAGACCGGCAGCATCTTGATGATTCTCTAGCGGTGTGGATTGTTTTAATGCCACTTCAATCGCAGCATCAGTTGGAGGCGGGGTTAGATCATTACTTGTAGCCCACCTGAGAAAACGTTGATACCAACCTAATTTAGGCATCTTACCTGGGTCAGCATAAAAATTAGCGCTACAGATTTGCAGGCGACGCTCGATTTCACTAGCCGGCAAGTAATAACCTTCAATTAACAGCGATGCTACCTTGCTGTTACAACGAGCCCAAGCAGCCACTTCAATTTTCGAGCCAGTAGTTGAGCTGGTCGGCTTTTCTAATAAAAGCGAATCCACCTCACATTGCATTCTTTGTCCACGAATCTGCAATTTCTTGCAGACCTCTGGACCATTTTCGGCATAAGGATCGCGCTTGGCTGAGGAAGGAAAAGGAAACTTTGACTCGCAGTCATCCGGGCCGACCGGAGCTTGGTCTAAGGAATTCTGAGAAATAGTTGCCCTATCTTCAGCAGACATAACTTGACTGGTATCACCCTCTGGTGCGCTTGGACCCTCAGGCCATGGCTGAGCAAAACTAGTAGGACCAAGAAGTAATAGTGACAGCGTCAGGAAAAACTGGATTAAATATTTATCTTGCATTGGGTGTCTCCACGCCTTGGCGAATAAGTTGCAGTGGGTTTTCAAGAGAGCGCTCCAAAACAATTTTTAAATCAGGAAGAATCATAAATATAACTAGGAATGCCAAAGGAATACTGACAGCAAAACCAACCGAAAATAAATTCATCTGTGGACTGGTTCTACCCAAAAAGGCCTGCGTCAAATTAAACATCATATACACGAGTAGTACGGGCATGGATAAGATTAAGCCCAAACGAAATGAAGCGGCAACTAACTCCATCACCCCTTTAGATGACCACGCATCAGGCCACACCCCAACTGGGATTGTTTTAAAGCTACTCAAGATAATTTCTACTAATACCAAATGAATGTTGAGGGAAAAAGCCAGAGCAATCGCGGTGAGGCCCAAAAATTGACCCACCAAGCCAGAATCTAAAGCTGGATCTCGAAATGCCGTTGAGGCAAAACTAAAACCAGCCTGAAAGGATAAGATTTCTGCGGCAATATCAATCACCATAAAACCCAATCGAATCACAAACCCCATAAATGCCCCGATACATAACTCAATCACTGAGGCAAAGAAAGTAATGCTGCCCGGATTAGGAATTAACTCAGAGGAAATCACGGGCATCATGTAGGCGGCAAAGGAGATTGCTACCAGTAAACGGAATTGCATTGGGAGGGCACGAAACGCAAATAGCGGCGTGGTGAGAAAAAGTCCAAACACTCGCATTGAGGCAAACATAAAGATTGCCATGTACTGCTCAATCTGAAGACCTGAGATGGTCAACATAAATTAGCTCACCAAACCAGGTATACGAGCAAAGAGCTCTTTAATATAGTCAGTAAATAAAACTAAGGTGATCGGGCCAATCATCACGATCACAACGCCGAACACAATGAGCTTGGGAACAAAGGCAACAGTCGACTCATTAATCGAAGTGGCGGCCTGCAAAATACCAATCACTAATCCCACTACTAGCAAGGACATCAAGACTGGACCAGCCAATACCGCAGCCATTCTCAAGGCTTGGTACACCAAATCGATAATGACTCCGCTTTCCATAGGCGCTAATTAATGTAACTTTGCACAAGTGAGGTGGACAAGAGCGCCCAGCCATCAGCCAATGCAAACACAATTAACTTTAGTGGCAATGAAAACATCATTGGCGAGACCATCACCATACCAAGCGAAGTCAAGATACTGGCAACTGCAAAGTCAATCACCAAGAATGGCAAATAAATTACGAAGCCAATCAGAAAACCTGTCTTGATTTCGGAGATAGCAAAAGCTGGAATTAAAACAGTAAACGGAACATCCTCACGCGTGGCAATTTCTTGACCATACATCTTTGCAAAGAGATTGAGATCGTCTCGACGGGTTTGCTTGAGCATGAATTCTTTTAAAGGTTTAGCGCCTACCTCTACTGCCTGCGGAAATCCCATCTTGCCAGTAGAGTAAGGCTGATAAGCATTCTTGTAGATCGAATCAAAGACGGGATTCATGATGAATAGCGTCAAGAAAAATGAAAGGCCGATCAAAACAATATTTGGCGGCATGGTCGTCAAACCTAGCGCCTGACGCAATAAGGAAAAGACAATCAGGATGCGCGTGAAGCTAGTCATGAGAACCAAAGCAGCCGGCAAGAAACTGAGCGCTGTAAGCGCAATGATGGTTTCTACCGGCACTGCGTACATCGTGCCACCGCCACCCGCCTTAGCGGTTACTAAAGGCAAAGATTGACTCCAGGCAACTAATGGAAACAGCCCAATTAGGGCTGTAATTCCAAATGAGTACCAGAATATTTTTCGTTTCATCCTAATTTTCTTTTCACAAACTGGCGCAAATTATTTGCAAAATCTGCGCTTGCTGCTTGCGGCTTCAAATTAGCAACATCTTCGGGATCAAGCTCAGTTAGCAGAGTAATTTGACTGGGGGTATGACCCACAACCAAAATACGATTTAAGACATTGAGGACAATCACTCGCTCACGTGGACCTAACGCTTGCTGAGCCAAGATCATCACATGCGGATTACTGGCGCGGGTAGCTGAGTCGCGCTTTACCAAGAATGCAACAACCCATATCAGGGCAGCTGCAAGCGCAAGCCAAAAAAATGAGAATAGCAACATACCTCCGACCGAGGAGTCCATGTCAATTAACGATTAATTTTGCGCAGACGCTCTGCCGGAGTAACGATATCAGTCAAGCGAATACCGTAACGGTCATTCACAATCACTACCTCACCCTGAGCAACCAAGCATCCATTAACTACAACTTCGAGCGGCTCTCCTGCCAGAATATCCAATTCAATCACGGAACCATAAGTTAAGTTCAGTAGATTACGAATTTGCATTTTGGCGCGGCCCAACTCCACTGTGACTTGAACTGGTACATCCATCACCAAATCAATTTCGTTAAAGTCTGGGTTAGTTCTAGCACCTTCCTCTAAATTATTAAAGGTGGCTTTTCTCAATGAACCAGATACATCTGCACTAGTCATTGATTTTGCTAAATCGTTATCGTTTTCAGCCATGGTGATTCCCTATTCTCTACTTTCTTTGTGCTTCATTGACCATCAGGCACTAGGCCATCAGTCACTGCGCTAATTGTATCGCTTGCGTCTGGATTTTCGGGCACTTCAACATGACTTTTGGCGACTTCTGGAAGTTGCTCATAAAGCTCGCCTTTTTCAGCGCTGCGCATCATGCTTGGGCCAAGACGGGCACTTTCAAGAGGGCTCTTCAGGAATTCTGCTGGGTGTTGAATCGTGCCAACTTTTACAGAATAACGGCCATCTTTCGTGCCATATTGACCCTTGATCACTGGCAAACCATCCACATATACGGTCACAGGATCATTAATTTCAATAGGAATGATGTCCCCAACTGAAAGTGAGGTAATTTCACGGAGCAGCATTTGCTTACGAGCTAAAACAGCTACTGCAGTAACAGGGGCTTCATGAACTTGATCATTTAACAGGTCAGTCCAATGCTGGTCAGGCTCGGTCGCAAAGCCTTGCATATTGTTATACAAAATACTTTTAACCGGCTCCAAGACCCAGAATGGAATACACAGATCGATATCGCCTGGTCGGCCATTAATCTCAATAGTGAATTTAGAGTGCAACACCATCTCACCAGGAGAGGTAATCTTGGCAAAACCGAAGTTGGTTTCCTGTCTCATGAAGTCAAACTTAATTTCATAGACGGATTTCCACGCTTTCTCGTACTCACTGAGAAAGGCGTCAACTAAGCGGCGAATGATGCGTAATTCTGTTGCAGTGTATTCACGCAAATTCAGGCGCGGAGCCAAACGACCTTCGCCACCAAACATATTGTCAATCGCGATGTACACCACGCCTGGATCCACAATCCAGCAACCCACACCGCGCAATGGACGAATACCGACGATGTTAATGTTGGTGCGCTCAGGAAACTCATCTACGAATTTTTGATAACTCTTGACTACCGGAAGATGCATCTGCACTTCAATCGGCGCACGAATCATATTGAAGAGAGTGAGTCGAACTGCACGACTGAAGCGCTCGTGAATCAACTCCAAAGTCGGCATGCG
The DNA here is from genome assembly GCF_002282275.1 of Polynucleobacter sp. 39-46-10. Classification (NCBI taxonomy): domain Bacteria; kingdom Pseudomonadati; phylum Pseudomonadota; class Betaproteobacteria; order Burkholderiales; family Burkholderiaceae; genus Polynucleobacter; species Polynucleobacter sp. 39-46-10. Next base: position 7,942 of record NZ_NCJB01000102.1, read on the forward strand.
GCGCCGAGCAATGATCTTCGATTTATCAAACATTGCACGCTGATCTTCAGCGTCAATGTTCATC
>NZ_NCJB01000508.1:0-1243 GCF_002282275.1 Polynucleobacter sp. 39-46-10
ACCATGATGATTGAAAGTCAGCCGACTGAAAAATTGCTAGTACCTACTAGTGCAATCATTCGTGAAGATAATAAAGATTATGTATTTGTTAAAGAGGATGATGAAATATTTAGGATGATAGCTGTGAAGCTTGGTCCTGAAGGCAGGGGATATCGTCCGGTGATCTCGGGTCTAAAAGAGGGGCAAAATATCGCAGTCAATGGTGCCTTCCATTTAAATTCTGAACGTAAAAAACAGTTGAGCGGTGGTTAAGCTGCATGATTGAGAAAATTGTCCGCCTCTCCCTGCAGCAGAGACTCTTAGTCGCAATTATTGCTTTGGTATTAATGGTGGCAGGCTTGCTGGCAACCAAGCGTCTGTCGGTTGATGCATTTCCAGATGTCACTAATGTACAAGTACAGATTGCCTCTGAAGCTCCAGGCCGCTCTCCCGAAGAGGTAGAGCGTTTCGTCACAGTTCCTATTGAATTGGCGATGACTGGCTTGCCGGGCCTTACCGAAATGCGCTCCCTGAATCGCAATGGAATCTCTGTCATTACCTTGGTATTTACGGATAAGACCGAACTCTATTTTGCAAGACAGTTGGTTACTGAGCGCTTGATTGAGGTAGCCTCCAGAATGCCTGTTGGTATTACGCCTGTGTTAGCACCACCTTCAACAGGTTTAGGTGAAATCTATCAATACACCTTAGATCATCCTTCTGATGGTGACCGAGAGCTCACAGTAGATGAGCTAGAAGAACGCCGGACTATTCAAGATTGGATAGTGCGCCCCATGCTACGTTCAATACCTGGGGTGGCTGAAATTAATACTCAAGGCGGATATGCGCGTGAGTATCAGGTATTGGTTAATCCAGAGCGCTTGCGTCACTACCAAGTGAGCTTGCGCGAAGTATATGAAGCACTCGCCAGAAATAATGCCAATTCAGGCGGTGGGCAGCTACCGACCTATGCAGAGCGCTACCTCATTCGTGGCGTTGGATTAATTACCAAGCCAGAAGATATTGGCAAAATTATTTTGAAGGAAGTCAAAGGCATTCCGGTATACGTAAAGAACGTAGCTGAGGTCACCATCGGCAGTGAGATTCGTCAAGGCGCAGCGATTAAAAATGGTTACACCGAGAGTGTGGCAGGCATTATTCAGATGATTCGCGGTGGCAATGCTCGAGAAGTAGTGAATCGGATTAAGTTAAAAGTGGCAGAAATTAACGAGGGTAAGTTACTCCCTGATGGCCTACAGATAAT
>NZ_NCJB01000103.1:0-7982 GCF_002282275.1 Polynucleobacter sp. 39-46-10
TTTGACTTGGGATTCCTGGATAACGAATTTGCTTTGCTCAAGCGCCCCGCTTTCAGAGGTCTTGCTTCCAAAATCACTGACACTCTTCTCGATGCCCGTCAAATGTTTCCAGGTAAGCGCAATTCTCTCGATGCGCTCTGCGAACGCTTTGCCATCAGCAATCAACATCGCACCTTGCACGGGGCTTTACTTGATGCCCAGTTACTAGCAGAGGTCTATGTAGCGATGACGCGTGGCCAAGAAGATCTATCCATCGATCTGATTGACTACACCGTTGGCACCGATGCCTCTGGCCAAATGAAAGCCTTACCAAGCAAACTCAAACTCATGACTGCAAGTGAAGAAGATTGCCAGTTACACGAAAAAATCTTAGCTGAGATTGCAAAGGCAAGTAAAAAGGACCCCGTATGGAGTCCTTCTGCCGCAAGCAACTAACTGCATAGCTAAAACCAATTTAGATTTCGGCTGCGATCGCCTTACCCAAGTCATCCGTACGAGACTTGCCACCTAAGTCAGGCGTCAATGGGGAGTTATCTGCAGCCAGAACTCGCTCAATTGCATTGAAGATAGCCTTGCCAGCCTCTGGATAACCCAGGTGATCCAACATCATTGAGCCTGACCAGATCTGTCCAATTGGATTGGCAATCATCTTGCCAAAGATATCAGGTGCTGATCCATGTACCGGTTCAAATAAGGAGGGGAATTTTCCTTCTGGATTAATACTTCCTGATGGCGCGACTGCAATTGTTCCAGTGCATGCTGGACCCAAGTCCGACAAGATATCTCCAAATAAATTGCTGGCTACAACAACATCAAACCTGTCTGGGTTCATCACGAAGTGTGCAGCCAAGATATCAATATGGTATTTGTCCATTTTCACATCGCCAAATTGCTTAGCCATCGCCTCAACTCGCTCATCCCAATAGGGCATGGTGATTGCAATTCCGTTGGACTTAGTGGCAGAGGTTAAATGTTTTTTTGGACGACTTTGCGCAAGGTCGAAAGCATACTGAAGAATGCGGTCCACCCCTTGTCTTGTAAAGATAGATTCTTGAATCACAAACTCTCGATCAGTATCCGGGAACATCTTCCCGCCAACGCTCGAATATTCACCCTCGGTATTTTCACGAACGACGTAAAAATCAATATCCCCAGGTTTTCGGTTTGCTAAGGGGCATGGCACACCGGGCAGCAATCGAACTGGTCGCAGATTGACGTATTGGTCAAAGCAGCGACGAAACTGAATAAGACTTCCCCATAAAGATACATGATCTGGAAGAATGTTTGGCATACCGACCGCGCCAAAAAATATCGCATCGTATTGCATCAGAGTATCAAACCAATCATCCGGCATCATCTTGCCATGCTGGAGATAGTAATCACAGCTAGCAAAATCAAAATGATCAAACTGCATACCAATACCAAACTTTTGATTAGCAGCCTCTAATGCACGAATACCTTCTGGCATGACCTCTTTACCAATTCCATCACCAGCGATAACAGCAATTTTTGGGTTCTGAACTACTTTGTTTTTCTTCATTTAATGTCTCATCCGATCTTCAACATACATGGGTTTAGCTAATCGCCCGACGAATCTCATCGGTCTTGGGTTTGGAGCCGGTTACTGATTCTGTATCGTGCTCCGTCGTATTTTCAATTGTCTCAATTGCAGTCTCCTGCATCCGAATATTATCTTTTGGGCAAATCGGGGCTCCATAGGTAGCCCAATTCTTTAATAAGGTCACCTCATATCCACACTGAGCACATTTGGCTTTATTACGACTTGCATTGCTCGGTCTTGGTGGCGGGAAAACAATTGCTTGATGCGGATATGGGCCAAGCTCTTGGCTAATCATCATCAGACGCACCATCAACTCTTCGGTAGCATGAGCCATTCTGGCGGGGCCTTCTAGACCAACAGTCTGGGCGATGCCTTTAAAGTCCTCGCCGTGACCACTAAAGCAATCATCTACCGCATGACATAACTCATGAACCAGGGTATCTAAGAGCTGAACTGGATCATCCAACTTTGGAGAAATGAAAATTTCATTTACTCCGCCACCAGAGCGCTCGCGGGGCCAGCACTGCCCTAGCGTTGTTCTCGGACTGCTAGAGGCTGGAAATCCGCACGATACGCGAACGGGCGGAATTGCGTAGCCCGCTTTTGAAAATACAGGCTCTAAATGTCTTACGGCGTCTTCCAGCCAAGATTCTCGTACAGAATGTTGCTTCATGAATAACTCAGTGATGTTTTTATTAGGGATTGAATATGGGAAGGGACTCTATTATCGCTGCCCTACTTTGACATCACCGAATATAGCCTGAGCTTCACGTGGTAGACAGCGCCAGTAACGCTCATTTGAAGGCACCGTGCCACCTAAGGCTGCAGCGGCCTCCCAGGCCCATCGTGGCTTGTATAAAAATGCACGGGCTAAAGCAATCAAATCTGCATCTCCCTTTTGGAGAATATCTTCTGCTTGCTGAGGCTCTGTAATCAAGCCAACTGTCATCGTAGGCAAACCAGATTGATCTTTTACGATTTTGGCGAATGGAACTTGGTAATTTGGTCCTATCGCGATCTTTTGCAATGGTGAAATACCCCCCGATGAGATATGTACAAAATCACATCCCAATGGTTTGAGACGGGATGCAAAATCTGCAGTCTCCTGCGGAGTCCAACCACCCTCAATCCAATCGCTGGCAGAAATCCGAATGCCTAATACGCCTTGATATGCATTACGTACTGCTGCAAATAATTCCAAGAGGAAGCGGATGCGATTCTCAAAAGAGCCACCGTATTCATCAGTGCGCTGATTGGCGATTGGCGATAAAAATTGATGTAAGAGGTAGCCATGCGCCCCATGCAATTCGATCCCATCCACACCAATGCGCTCAGCACGCTGCGCCGCAACAACAAATGCTGCAATCAGTTCTGCCAACTCCGTTCCAGAGAGTTCATGAGGCAAGCGTTCATCCTTCAACTGAGGAATAGCTGAAGGGGCAAGCGTATCCCAGCCACCCTGCTCTTTAGAGAGCAGTTGCCCGCCTTCCCAGGGGGTGGCGCTAGAAGCTTTTCGGCCAGCATGCGCCAACTGGATGAAAACAGGGGTTGCTGGTGCCAGCTTACGAGCCCTGCTCAGCTTGTCCTTGAGAGCGGCCTCCGTACGGTCATCCCATAAACCAAGGCAGGCAGGGGTAATGCGCCCCTCTGGCGTCACACCAGTGGCCTCAATAATGAACAAGCCTGCCCCGCTATTCAGGAGATTGCCCCAGTGCATTAAATGCCAATCCTGAGCCTCGCCATTCACAGCCGAGTATTGGCACATGGGCGCCACTACGATGCGATTGGGGAGCTTTAAATCGCCCTTTGGTGAGCTCAGCGTGTAACTTGAAAATAGAAGACTCATTTAAATGCCCTTGGATCCTGAACAGCGAAAAAGTAATGAAAGCGATAAAATAGAAATGGTAGGATAAACGAGGCTATAAACTTTTGCGGATATCAGGTCGCCCAAGTATGTAAACCCAAAAAACTAGAAAAAATATTAGGCAAAATCTATGAGCACACCACAAGCCTTTGAATCAAAAGAAGATATTGGTCATTTTGTTGACGGTAAAGTCGTCAACCCAAAAGACGGTCGTTTTGCCGATGTCTTTAACCCTTCTACAGGAGCCGTTGCAAGACGTGTTTCTTTAGCCAGCCGCAAGGATGTTGACGCTACCGTGGCAGTTGCCCAAAAGGCTTTTGAGAGCTGGGGCCAAACCTCCCCACTGCGCCGCGCACGAATCATGTTCAAGTATCTTGAACTACTCAATACCCATCGTGATGAATTAGCTGCCATTATTACCGCCGAACACGGCAAGGTATTTACTGATGCCCAGGGTGAAGTCACGCGCGGTATTGATATAGTTGAATTTGCTACCGGCATTCCAGAACTGCTAAAAGGTGATTACACCGAGCAAGTCTCTACCGATATTGATAACTGGGTCATGCGTCAGCCTTTGGGAGTAGTTGCTGGTATTACCCCATTTAACTTCCCCGTGATGGTGCCAATGTGGATGTTCCCGGTAGCCATTGCTTGCGGTAATACCTTCATCCTGAAACCAAGCCCAACCGATCCTTCAGCTTCCCTGTTGATGGCCAAGCTCTTAAAAGAGGCGGGTTTGCCTGACGGTGTATTTAACGTTGTTCAGGGCGACAAAGAAGCTGTAGATGCCTTAATTGAAAATCCTGATGTCAAAGCAGTCAGCTTTGTAGGCTCAACCCCAATTGCTAACTACATTTATGAGCGTTGCGCACACTTTGGCAAGCGTTCACAGGCATTGGGTGGCGCTAAGAACCATATGGTTGTCATGCCCGATGCAGATATCGATAAAACGATTGATGCTTTGATTGGTGCTGCCTACGGTTCTGCTGGCGAGCGTTGCATGGCAATTTCTGTAGCCGTTTTAGTTGGCGATGTTGCAGAGAAAATCATGCCAAAGCTGATTGAGCGCACCAAGACCTTAAAGGTCAAGAACGGCATGGAACTCGATGCAGAAATGGGCCCAATCGTTACTAAAGCCGCCTTAGAGCGCATTACTGGCTATATTGAAAGCGGTGTAGCTTCAGGCGCCAAGTTACTCGTAGATGGTCGCGGATTAAAAGTACCAGGTCATGAGAATGGCTTCTTTATTGGCGGCACCCTGTTTGATAACGTCACTCCAGAAATGAAGATTTATCTAGAAGAAATCTTCGGCCCAGTCTTGTCTTGCATGCGAGTAGCGAACTTTACCGACGCATTGAATCTGGTAAATGCTTGCGAGTACGGTAATGGTGTTGCTTGCTTCACAAGCGATGGCAATATTGCCCGTGAATTTGCCCGTCGCGTTCAGGTGGGCATGGTTGGTATCAACGTACCTATTCCAGTTCCAATGGCTTGGCATGGTTTTGGCGGTTGGAAGAAGTCCCTCTTCGGCGATATGCATGCCTACGGCAAAGAAGGTGTTCGCTTCTATACCAAGCAAAAGAGTGTGATGCAGCGCTGGCCTGAGAGCATTGCTAAAGGCGCAGAGTTTGTCATGCCAACTTCGAAGTAATTAATACTGCGATAAGTATCTATCAGTAACAATAGCGGCCTCTGGGTCGCTATTTTTTTTATCACGACCCTATGGCCTAGAGATTAAGTAGGAATAAAGTAGCGCCGCTCAATGGCGCGAGCAAATAAGACAATCACCGATACTAAGGCTAGGTAAACCAAGGCAGCTAAAAGATAGGCTTTAAAGAACTGAAAGTTTGTTGCAGCCAATTCTTGTATGCGCGCAAAGAATTCGGTGTACTGAATCAAGAATGCAACCGAACTATCTTTTAGATTCGCAATCACTTGATTAGTGAGGGCTGGAATAGAAAAGCGAATGACCTGCGGCAAAGTAATGAACTTAAAAATCTGCAGCGGGCTAAAGCCCTGTGCACTTGCTGCCTCAAGTTGAGTCTTGTCTAAACCATTAAAGGCAGTCTTTAAATACGCTGCATTGTAGGCAGCCACATTGAAGGTAAAACCAATAAAAGCCACCGTAAATGGAGATAGTCGAACACCCCATTGCGGTAAGCCGTAATACATTAAGAACAGCAAAACGATTAAGGGCATTCCGATAAAGAAGGAGATATAAGCATTGATGGCGCTACGTACATACTGATTTTTACTGAGGGTGTGATAAAACACCACAATGCCCAAAAGCAAACCTGAAACACTAATCAAGCCGGCTAATTGCAAAGTCTTCACCAGCCCAGTCAGAATTAAGGGCATCTGCTCCGTGAGATCACGGATAAAGGATGGCCATCCTCCCATCAACGCTTTTCCTCTGCACCAAAGAAGGCCTTGATTTCTGGATCAGCGTGCTTGCTCAAAGTATCAATCCGATCATCAGCACGAATAACGCCACGGTCTAAGAACATCACTGTATCTGCTATATTGCGCGCTAAGTTGAGGTCATGTGTAACGCAAATCATAGTGATGCCCTCGCCATGCAAGCGATTAATTAAATCGGCGACATCTCTAGACATCACAGGATCCAATGCTGAAGTAGGCTCATCGAGGACTAAGACTGCCGGATCCATAGCGAGCGCCCTTGCAATGGCGACTCGCTGCTTCTGCCCACCAGAAAGCTGCGAGGGGTATTTGTCTTGATGTGGCGTCATCTCAAAATGAGATAACTCAAATAAAGCCTTTTCTTTTGCCTCTGCTTTGCCCATGCCATGCAGCTTGCGCAAACCCAATGAGACATTATCTAAAACAGTCAAATGACTATACAAAGCGAACTGCTGAAATACGAAACCAATTTGCTTGCGCAACTCTCGCACATCAACATCAGGTCCCAACACCTCGCTACCCCTAAATACGATCGATCCTGAAGTGGGTTCAACCAAGCGATTGAGGCAGCGCAATAAAGTAGACTTACCAGAACCAGAGGCGCCCATCAAAACGCGGACCTCCCCCTCATTGAGATCGAGATTGATCTTGGAAAGGACTGTTTGTCCGCCAAACTCCTTAACCAAATCCCTCACTTGAATTAACGCCACAAAATTACCCCTTTGAATAATGTCATCTTGGTAGTCATGCTAGACTCATCCCCGGAATTTGATAGCGTTTAGCCAACAACTGAACGCCGAGCAAGCAAATTCTATAAATCACAAAATAGAGAATGCCCACTGCTAGATAGACTTCAATACCCCGCAGCGTTGTCGAGGTCAAGGTCATGGCTTGCTTGGTAATCTCCGGGATCCCAACGGTGTAAGCAAATGGCGAATACTTTAAAACTGAAGTGAACTCATTGACCATGCCTGGAATCGAGAATCGCAACATCTGCGGTATCTCGATAAATCTGAGAACCTGAATACGCGTCATCCCCATTGCCTGCGCTGCAGTTACTTCGGCGGGATCGACTGAGTTATATGCACCCCGAAATACTTCAGCTAAATAGGCGGAAGCCACTAGACCCAAACTCAGCGCCATAGCCATCAAGGGTGGGACTTTAAAACCAATCCCCGGCAATCCAAAGTACACCATAAATAGTAAAACCAAAACCGGCACACCCCTAAATACATAGGTATAACTGTCAATCAGCGGAATGAGCCAAGGAATATCCATACGACGCAGGCTTGCTAGAAATAAACCCACCACTAAACCGGTTGCAGAGCAAACGAGTGTTACCAGCACCGTATAAGAAATGCCCTGAGCTAACTGGGTAAGAATATCCAGAAAAGTCACAGGGCAGGCTTTCGACTACTAGTTAAGACCTTGATCAGCAGCGTTTATTTCATCCACTTATCTAGAATGGCTTTAATTTTTTCTGGGCCAAGTTCATTGAGGTATTTATCAAAGTCGTCACGCAATTTAGAGCCTTTAGCAAAAGCAAAGCCCAACTTATCAAAGCCTGTAAACACATAGCTACTCTGAATTGGTAACTTCAACTTGTTCTCATAATTAAGAAATACGGGCTCTTCAATAAAAGCCAGATCAAGATTGCCATTTTGCAGGTCGGTGATCACCTCAGCATATGAGGGATACAGCTTGACCTTGCTCAGGGAGTAGTAGCCCTTTGGCTCCAACTCATTCTTAATCAGATCATCGTAGGCCATGCCGCGCGGATAACCAATGGAGTATTTCTTAAGTTGATTCAAATCCGTGATTTGGATATTTTTATTCTTCATGCTGACGAGATGCCAAGCATTGTCATAGTAAGGCTGGGAAAAATCCATTACCTCTTTACGCTTGTCTGTAATAGAAATGCCAGAGAAGGCAACATCTGCTTGGCCGCTAGAAACAGCACCCAACATTCCAGCCCAATCATAAGGAGTCACCTTCAAAGTGCAGCCGCGAGACTGGCAGTAGCCCTGGAAAATATCCATATCTGCACCAATGATCTGCCCCTTATCATCAAACAGCATGGGGGGAGATGCGGGGGAAACAGCAACCTTAATTTCTTTAGTGTCAGAGGAGTTGGAA